>NZ_JBEYKR010000016.1:0-71442 GCF_040703535.1 Streptomyces sp. NPDC007346 | reverse complement strand
GTTGATAGGCCAGATGTGGAAGCCTGGTAACGGGTGGAGCTGACTGGTACTAATAGGCCGAGGGCTTGTCCTCAGTTGCTCGCGTCCACTGTGTTAGTTCTGAAATAACGAACGGCCGTGTTTTCATCCGGTGTTGGTTAATTTCATAGTGTTTCGGTGGTCATTGCGTTAGGGAAACGCCCGGTTACATTCCGAACCCGGAAGCTAAGCCTTTCAGCGCCGATGGTACTGCAGGGGGGACCCTGTGGGAGAGTAGGACGCCGCCGAACAATTTTTCCGGGAAAGCCCCGTGCCTTGTGGCACGGGGCTTTTCTGCGTTCTGAACGTCTAGGGTCGGACCATGCGCTACGAACTGGTCATCTTCGACAACGATGGTGTGCTCGTCGACAGTGAGCCGATCGCCAACACCATCCTCGCCGGCTACCTCACCGAACTCGGCCACCCCACCTCGTACGAGGAATCGCTCCGCGACTACATGGGGGCCGCCATGCACCGGGTGCACGACCTCGTCGAGGAGCGGGCGGGCGAGAAGCTTCCCGCGGACTTCGAGAGCGTCCTCTACGCGCGGACCTTTGCCGCCTTCCAGGAGGAGCTGGTGGTGGTGGACGGGGTCGAGGACGTGCTCGGCAAGCTCGTCGCCGACGGGGTCGCCTACTGCGTCGCCTCCTCCGGCAGCCACGAGAAGATCCGGGTCGGGCACCGCAAGACCGGAATCGACCAGTGGTTCGAGGAGGAGTGGATCTTCAGCTCCGAGGACGTCGGGCGGGGCAAGCCGGCGCCCGACCTGTTCCTGCACGCCGCCGAGCGGATGGGGGTCGCGCCGGAGCGGTGCGTCGTCATCGAGGACAGCCCGCTCGGCGTCGAGGCGGCCCGTGCGGCCGGGATGGACGTGTACGGGTTCACGTCGATGATGCCCGCGGAGCGGCTGACCGGAGTGACCGGGTACTTCTCGGACATGGCCCAACTCCCGGAACTGCTCGCCTGACCGGTCTACCCATGGGTAGACCGTGGGCTTACGCTCGCGGCCATGACAGACGCGGGCTTGCGGCGCGGCAGGGCTTCACTGGGCTTGAGCTTCTGCGTCCAAGGGGTCGCCTTCGCCCTCCTGGTGACGCGTATCCCCGCCCTTCAGGACCGGTACGGGATATCCGACGGGCTGCTGCCCGCCTTCCTGGCCGCGGTCCCGATCCTGGCGGGCGTCGGCAGCGTACTCACCGAGAAGCTGGTCGCCCGGGTGGGGCCCGGTGCCGTCCTGAGGTGGGCGCAGCCCCTCGTGCTGCTGGCGCTGCTCGGGGTGGGCGGAGGGCGGGAGCTCTGGCACATCGCCGTGGCGCTCGGGGTCTTCGGGCTGGCGGTCGGGGCGCTGGACGCCTCCATGAACATGCTGGGCGTCAGCCTTCAGCGGGCGTACGGGCGCAGCATCATGCTCGGCTTCCACGCCGCGTACAGCCTCGGGGGGATCGCCGGGGCGTCCCTGGCATGGGTGGGGGCGCGCTGGGATCTGTCGTTGTTCGTGGCCTACCTGCCCGTGGTGGCGGTCCTGCTGCCCGCCGCGCTCGTGGGCAGCCGGTGGTACACGGAGGGGCGGAGCCCGGGGACGGCCGAGGCGGGCGGTGGCGCCGGCGTCCCGAAGGCGGCGAAGGGGGCCGTCCCGTTCACGCTGCTGCTGCCGCTCTGCCTGGTGATGTGCTTCACCTACATCGGTGACTCGACCGTCTCCAACTGGAGTGCCAAGTACCTCCAGGACGTGCTCGGCGGCTCGGAGCAGATGTCGACCCTTCCGTACAACGTCTACATGGTGACCACGCTGCTGGGCCGGGCCGTGGGGGACCTGGGGGTGCGGCGGTTCGGGGCGGTCGCCGTCGTGCGGAGCGGGAGTCTGCTGGCGGCCGGCGGGTTCGCGGTGGTGGCGGGGGCGCCGGGGGCCTGGGTGGGGATGCTCGGGTTCACCCTGCTGGGGCTCGGCCTCTGCGTGATCGTGCCGCAGACCTTCGCGGCGGCCGGGCGGATGTTCCCGGGGAACAGCGACGCCGCCGTGGCCCGGCTGAACATCTTCAACTATGTCGGGTTCCTGGTGGGTTCGCCGCTCGTGGGCGTGCTGGGCGATGCGTGGAGCTACCGGGGCGCCATGCTCGTACCGATGGTTCTGGTGCTGGTGACCCTGGTGTATGCCCGCGCGTTCGCGCCGGAGCCCGCCCGATACGGTGGCGGGCATGAGCGGCCGCACACAGCTGATGTGGGATGACGCAGTTACGGGATACGACTTCGGGGAGAGCCACCCCATGGACCCGGTCCGGCTGGCCCTGACGATGGGGCTGGTGCGGGCGTTCGGGCTCGATGAGGCGGTGGACCTGCGGGGGGCGAAGCCCGTGGGGGACTCCACCCTGCGGCTCGTGCACCGGGAGGACTACGTGTCGGCGGTGCGGGCCGCCTCCGCCGATCCGCGGGCCGCCGACCAGGAGTACGGGCTGGGGACCGTGGACGATCCGGCGTTCGCCGGGATGCACGAGGCGTCCGCGCTGATCGCCGGGCTGTCGGTCGGGGCCGCCGAGGCCGTGTGGCGCGGGGAGAGCGCGCACGCGGTGAACTTCACCGGGGGGCTGCACCACGCCATGCCGGGGGCGGCCGCCGGGTTCTGCGTCTACAACGACCCGGCCCTCGCCATCGCCCGGCTGCTGGAGCTGGGCGCCGAGCGGGTCGCGTACGTCGATGTGGACGTCCACCACGGGGACGGGGTGCAGGCCGCGTTCTGGGAGGACCCGCGGGTGCTGACGGTCTCCCTGCACGAGCACCCCCGCACCCTCTTCCCGCAGACCGGGTGGCCGGAGGAGACCGGGTCCGGGGCGGGCGAGGGCTCCGCGGTGAACCTGGCGCTGCCCGCCGGGACCGGGGACGCCGGGTGGCTGCGGGCCTTCCACGCCGTCGTGCCCGAGCTGCTGGCCGACTTCCGGCCCCAGGTGCTCGTCACGCAGCACGGGGCCGACACGCACTTCGAGGACCCGCTCGCCCACCTCGCGGTCTCCCTGGACGCGCAGCGGGCGGTCATGGAGTCCTGCCACGAGCTGGCCCACCGGTACGCCGAGGGCGGGCGGTGGGTGGCGCTCGGCGGGGGCGGGTACGCGGTGGTGGACGTCGTACCCCGGTCGTGGACGCATCTCGTGGGCATCGCGGCGCACGCGCCCGTCGACCCGGAGTCGGTGGTGCCGGCCTCCTGGCGGGACCTCGTCTACGCCCGTACGCGGCAGTTGGGACCCGGCCGGATGACCGACGGGCGTACGCCCTCCTGGAAGTCCTGGGAGGACGGGTACGACCCGGCGGACCGGCTGGACCAGGCCGTCATCGCGACCCGTAAGGCGGCGTTCCCGCTGCGGGGGCTGCTGGCCTGAGCCGGCGTACGCGGGTGGGGCATTGTCCCGTGCGATTACGCCAACGGTGGGGCGAAATCGGGAATCCGTCCGCCGGGGCGGGCCGATGCGGCAGCATCCCGAGGGTGTTGAGCACCGGGGCGCTGCGCGCCCATCTGCTGGCGGCCCGGCTGGCCGGGCCCGTGGCCACGTCGCGCGAGAACAGTCTGCGCAGCTACCGGCTGTTCGCCGCGCGCGATCCGCGGGTGATGCTCGGGCTCGCCCCCGAGCAGGCCTGGGGTGAGCCGGAGGTGCTGCGGCTGATGGCGGAGAGATGCGGGGTCTCGGCCGATCCCGCGCATGTCTCGGGTCCCGACGCGATCGACCCCGAGCGGACGGTGGCCGCGCTGGACGCGTTCGCGCGGCGGCTGGGGCGGGTGGCGTCCCTGCGGGCCCCGGTGCTGCTGGGGACCGGGCATCCGCACCGGCTGCTGGGGTTCTACGCCGGGCTGGCAGACGCCTTGTCGGCGGCGGGATGTCCTGTCCTCACCCCCGCGCAGGGGAGATGTATCGACATAACGACCCGGTTCGGCGTACGCACGTGCCACCTCGACTACGTACGGGGGGTCGCGTTGGTTCGCGAGCCCGGGGGGCGCCCCCCGGGTGGTGAGACCGGCGCACACACGCATTCCCCGTTACCGGTCAGGGTGGCGCTCCAGGGCGCGGCGGAGCGGTACGGGGTGCTTCCGGAGCTGGTGATCGGGGACCACGGGTGGGTCTGCGGCGCAGGTCAGCTCGGTATCGAGGCGATCGGTCCGGCGGATACGGACGATCCCGCGCTCTTTGTCGGTGAGGCGGAGGGGCGGGTTTCGGTCGTCGTGCCGCTGGACGACGGGGTCCGGTCGCACTACTACCGGCCGCTGACGCGCTATGTGCTCCACCGGGCAGGTCTGTCCTCGTAGCCGCCCGATCGTCCCTCCTCTTCCCCACTCGTACCACCCGCCCCTAACCTGGGGAGTGAGCGCACAGCGACGAAGAGTCACCGGAGGGGAAGCCGGTGCGCGTCCGGTGCGGAAGGTACAGGTGGGTCATGGCTGCTGACAACGAAAGGCCTCTCAACGAGGTCAGGTTTCTGACCGTGGCGGAAGTCGCCTCGGTCATGCGAGTGTCGAAGATGACCGTGTACCGCTTGGTGCACAGCGGTCATCTGCCGGCGATCCGGGTGGGCAGGTCCTTCCGGGTGCCGGAGCAAGCGGTTCACGCGTATCTCCGCGAGTCCTTTGTGGGGGTGGAATCAGCCTGAGGCCGTCCTCCGGCGCCCGGGGTCGCCCTCGGATTACGTCCCTCACGCGGTGGCGGGTAGGCTAGGCCGACGTAGGTCGTGTGGGCCCAGACGCCCCGCACCAGTGAAGATGAAGTGAGCGAGGGTAGTCGTGGGCTCTGTTATCAAGAAGCGGCGTAAGCGGATGGCCAAGAAGAAGCACCGCAAGCTGCTCAAGCGCACGCGCGTTCAGCGTCGCAACAAGAAGTAGGCGAACGCAGTTCGTGAGATCCGCAGCCCTCCCGCCGTACCGGCGGGAGGGCTGCGGTGCGTTTCCGGGGTGTCTTTCCGGGGTTACGCGCGGCGCTCTTCGGGCCAAGCGTGGGTCAAGGCGCGTCATGGGGGCGTCACAGGGAACCGTCCACCCGCTACGGTGACGGCCAGGGAAGTTACCGCGGGAAGCAGGTACCGCTTCCCGGTCCGACGGAAGGCGCTGGTCTTGGGGAAGGTCGTCCTCGTCACAGGAGTGGCCCGGCAGCTGGGGGGCCGCTTCGTCCGGCGCGTCCAGCGGGAGCCGGGGGTGGACCGGGTGATCGCCGTGGACGCGGTCGCGCCCGCGCATCCGCTGGGGGACGCGGAGTTCGTCCGGGCGGACATCCGGCAGTCCGCCCTGGCGCGGATCCTGGCCGAGTACGCCGTCGACACGGTCGTGCACCTGGACGTCTCCGGCAAGGCGCTCGGCGCCGGCGGCCGGACGGCGATCAAGGAGACCAACGTCATCGGCACCATGCAGCTGCTCGGTGCCTGCCAGAAGTCCCCGACGGTTCAGCGGCTCGTGGTGAAGTCCAGCACGAGCGTGTACGGGTCGGCGCCCCGCGATCCGGCGGTCTTCACCGAGACCACCCCGCCCAAGTCGCTGCCGAGCGGCGGGTTCGCGAAGGACGCGGTGGAGGTCGAGGGGTACGTACGGGGCTTCGCCCGCCGCCGGCCGGACGTCGCGGTCTGCGTGCTGCGGTTCGCCAACATCCTGGGGCCGCGGCCGGACTCGCCGCTGGCGGACTACCTGTCGCTGCCCGTCCTGCCGACGGTCTTCGGCTACGACCCCCGGCTCCAGTTCGTGCACGAGGACGACGTCGTCGACGTACTCGGGATCGCGGCGCGCGAGCCCCGGCGCGGGACGCTGAACAGCGGCACCTTCAACATCGCCGGGGACGGTGTGCTGTTGCTCTCGCAGTGTTCGCGGCGGCTGGGGAAGCCCACCGTGCCGGTGCTGCTGCCCGCCGTCACCTGGGTCGGCTCGGCGCTCCGTACGATCGGGATGACCGACTTCTCGCCGGAACAGATCCGGCTGCTGACCCACGGCCGGGTGGTCTCGACCGTGCAGATGCGCGAGACCCTGGGCTTCCGGCCGCGGTTCACCACGGCTGAGACCTTCGCGGAGTTCGCGCGGAGCCGGGGCCCTGGGCTGCTGCCGCCGGAGACGGTGGGCAGGGCGGTGGACCGGCTGGCGGAGCTGCCGCTGCCGGGGGGTGCCGGGCCGCGGGAGCGCGGGGCCGGTGCCGTACAGACGACTCACGGCGCCAGGTAGAGGAGCGCGGCCACGATGGCGGACGCCAAGGTCATTCCGTTCGACGACGACCGTTCGCGGTCCGGTGGCGGCTCACGCCCGGCCCGGCGCCGGCCCGGGGGCGGCGGCGGTGGGCGGGGCGACGGCTCCACGGCCCCTGTGAGCGCCCTGCCGGGCGGCCGGCTCCCCGAGCCCTCCCCGGAGGGTGCGGCGGATCCGCAGGGCCCGCAGCAGCCTCAGGAGGCCCCGGTGGACGGGGCGCAGGGGGCCGGTGAGGCGGGTGGTGGCTGGGACCGGCGGATCGCGGGCGGGCTCGCGTTCCTGCGGCGGCGGGTCACCGGCGACTACGAGGTCGACGAGTTCGGCTACGACAAGGAGCTCACCGACCAGGTCCTGATGTCGGCGCTGCGCCCGCTGGCGGAGAGGTACTTCCGGGTCGAGGTGAAGGGTGTCGAGAACATCCCCTCGGACGGCGGGGCGCTCATCGTGGCCAACCACTCCGGGACGCTGCCGCTGGACGGGCTGATGCTCCAGGTCGCGGTGCACGACAACCACCCGGCCGAGCGCCATCTGCGGCTGCTCGCCGCCGATCTGGTCTTCCATCTCCCGGTCGTCAACGAGCTGGCGCGCAAGGCCGGGCACACGCTGGCCTGTGCGGAGGACGCGCAGCGGCTGCTGGAGCTGGGCGAGATCGTCGGGGTGATGCCGGAGGGCTTCAAGGGGATCGGCAAGCCGTTCGGCGACCGGTACAAGCTCCAGCGCTTCGGGCGGGGCGGGTTCGTCTCGACGGCGCTGCGGGCGGGGGTGCCGATCGTGCCGTGCTCGATCGTGGGGGCCGAGGAGATCTACCCGATGATCGGCAACGCGAAGACGCTGGCGCGGCTGCTGGGCTTCCCGTACTTCCCGATCACGCCGACGTTCCCGTGGCTCGGGCCGCTGGGCGCGGTGCCGCTGCCGACGAAGTGGACGATCCAGTTCGGTGAGCCGATCCCGACGGACGGCTATCCGCCGGAGGCGGCGGAGGACCCGATGCTGATGTTCAACCTGACGGACCAGGTGCGGGAGCAGATCCAGCACACGCTGTACAAGCTGCTCGTGCAGCGGCGGTCGGTCTTCTTCTGAGGGCCCTCCCGCGAGTTCTGAGGGCCCTCCCGCGAGGCGCGTCCGGGAGGACGGTACGGAGAGGGGGCCGGCACGCGGTGCGTGTACCGGCCCCCTCTCCCGTACGGACTACGGCTTCGGCTTGAGCCCCCGTACGGGGACTACGGCTTCGGCTTGAGGTTCTCCCCGTCGATCCCCAGGCCGGGGAGGAGCCCGGGGAGCAGCGGGGGCAGGGTGACGTCGGGGGCGGGGCGGGGCGGGGTGCTGGGCCGGTCCTCCGGGGACGGCTGGGTGAGGCCGTCGGTGGGGAGGTCGTCGAGCAGTCCGTCCGTACCGCCGCCCAGGAGGCCGCCGTCCGGGGTCGGGCCGGAGGGGCCGGCGGGGCCGGGGGCGACCGGCGGATCTGCGGGCTTCGGCGTGGTGCCGGAGTCGGTGTGGCCCTCGGACGGGTCCGGGGGCGCGGGGGTGGGGGCGTCGGTCCGGGGGGATCCGGTGTCCGGCGTGCCGGAGTCGGTGCGGCCGGTCCGCTCGCTGCTGCCCGGGGGGCGGGGGAGGAGGGACTGGAGCGGGGCGACGTCGTCCTCTATGGCCTCGAAGACGGAGCTGACCTCGTCGCGGATGTCGGTGAGCTGGACGGGCAGCCGGTCGCGGAGGCTGCTCCAGGTGGAGCGGTGCGACCGGGAGAAGGAGTCCAGTGTCTGGATGGGGCCGATGGAGCCGTCGCGCTGGTACGCGGAGTGGAGCAGGCGGTGGCCCTCGGCTGCGTCGTGGGACATGCCGTTGAGCGCGCGCCGCACGGCGCCGAGGGACTCGTGGTCCAGCTCGCCGGCGCGGCCGCGCTCCATGAGTCTGCGGGCCTCGCTGAGCCGGGTGGAGGCCTGGTCGAGGTAGACCTCGCCGCGGTCGGCGTCGCCCTTGGCCATGCCGAGGCTGATGTCCTCCATCCCGCGCTTCAGCCCGTACAGCGAGTCACCGGGCAGTGCGTCGGAGCTGGCAGCGGCCACTCCGCCGAACGCGCCGGCCGCCACACCCACGGTGAGCCCACCGGCGGTGAGCCCCTTCGCCCAGCGGGAGCGGGGACGCAGTCTGCGCAGTCGTGAGGCCCGGTGGGCCCCCTTGCCCCGTTGCACGGGCACCGTAGGGCCCGTCGATGCGCCGCCCTCGGCGAACATGGCCTCCATGGCCGCGACGAGCTGGGCTCGCTGCACCACTTTGACCTCGGGGTCCAACTGCGGCTTCGGTAGTTCACCGAGGCCGTTCGCCAGGGCCAACAGCGGTCCGCGGTCGGCCTGGTCGGCCGGCTCCTCGGGCTGTACGGCCGCCGCACCCTGGGGGGTCTGCTCCTCCAGGGCCTGGGCGAAGGCGTTCGCCCGCCGGTGTGCCGAAACGTTTGCGATCACTGGCGGCACCTCCTCTCGTCATGACGGTCGACTCCCCTGGCGGTCCGGAAGGTTGCACACCTTGAGCGTTTCCACTCGATGGAGTGAGTGGCTACGGACATGCAGTGACGACAGGGGGCCTGCAACCGGCACAACGAGGGGCTCGGCACTTGGGTTACGCACGAAAGATGATCGGACCAGTGCGTGACGGGGCGGTCACGGACGGGTGGTGAAGGTGCCGCCCCCGGTCAGCGGGCGTCGTCCGGCAGCAGCCGGGCGAGCGTCCGTACGGCGCGGTACTGCAAGGTCTTGATCGCTCCCTCGTTCTTTCCCATCACCCGGGCCGTCTCGGCGACCGAGAGGCCTTGCAGGAAGCGCAGGGTGACGCACTCCTGCTGCTGTGGATTGAGTCGGCGCACCGCCTGGAGCAGTGCGGCGTTGGAGAGGGACTCCAGGACGGAGTCCTCGGGGGAGCGCGCCACCTCGTTGGCGTCGAGCATCTCGCCGGTGGTCACTTCCAGTCGGAAGCGACTGGATTTGAAGTGGTCGGCGACCAGGTTGCGAGCGATGGTGACCAGCCAGGCGCCGAAGTCGCGGCCCTGCCAGGTGAACGTGGAGATACGGCGCAGCGCGCGGAGGAAGGTCTCACTGGTGAGGTCCTCCGCGGTCGCCTTGCCGCCCACGCGGTAGTAGATGTACCGGTACACGGTGTCGCTGTACTGGTCGTACAGGCGGCCGAAGGCGTCGGCCTCGCCGGCCTGCGCGCGCTCGACGAGATCCATCATGCGCGCGCTGTCGCTGTCGGCCGTGGGACGGCGGACGGTCGACGTGGCCGAGGCGGCGCGGGTGGTGCGTCTTCCGACCGCCGCACTGCGTTCGGCCATGGCGTAGCACGGGCCGGCAGGTACAGGGGTGGCAAAGGCGGGGACGGCGTACGCGGTGGGGACGAAGCCGCGCAGGCGGTCAATGACCGATGCACGCAGCGTAGCCAGGCCCGAGGCGTCAACCCCGACGTGTGGGTACACGGGACTCCCAGAGGCAGAGCTTCCATCACGAGCAGTTCGAAAAACGTCACTCGTCGTAGCGAGTAGCGGTCTCCGTGATGCGTCTGAGGAGAATAACGCTTCGTGCAGGCGGCGCTACACCCAGTTGTCTAAATCACCGATTACGTCGTTTCTTGTATCGCTAAGTGACGCATCGAGCAGCACATCGTGACCACTTATTGATCGGATTGCTTCGTGATCTGTCGCTCTCCCGCCCTGGCGCCCGGTTGACGCGGTTGACGGGTGCAGCTCGCCGCGGGGGTCGCGGTCAGCGGCGGCGGCGGTGCAGGGCGAGGGCCGCGGCGGTGCCGCCCGCCAGTGCGCCGACCCCGGCCGCGGCGGGGATGCCGACCTTGGCCGCCTTGCGGCCGGTGCGGTAGTCGCGCAGCCGCCAGTCCAGGGCGCGGGCGTGCTTGCGGAGCTTGGTGTCCGGGTTGATCGCGTAGGGGTGGCCGACCAGCGAGAGCATCGGGATGTCGTTGTGCGAGTCGCTGTAGGCGGCGCACCGCTCCAGGTCCAGGTCCTCGGCCGCCGCCAGGGCGCGTACGGCTTCGGCCTTGGCGGGGCCGTGCAGGGGCTCGCCCACCAGGCGGCCCGTGTAGACGCCGTCGACCGATTCGGCGACGGTGCCGAGCGCGCCGGTCAGGCCGAGGCGGCGGGCGATGATGGTGGCCGTCTCCACCGGGGCCGCGGTGACCAGCCAGACGCGCTGGCCCGCGTCGAGGTGGGCCTGGGCCAGGGCGCGGGTGCCGGGCCAGATGCGGTCGGCCATGTACTCGTCGTAGATCTCCTCGCCGATGGACATCAGCTCGGAGACGCGGTGGCCCTTGACGATGGACAGGGCGCTGTCGCGGGCGTCCTGCATGTGTTCCGGATCCTCGACGCCGGCCAGCCGGAACCACGCCTGCTGCCAGGCGAACCGGGTGAGTTCGCGGCGCTCGAAGAACTTCCGCTTGTACAGGCCCCGGCCGAAGTGGAAGATCGCGGCGCCCTGCATGACGGTGTTGTCGAGGTCGAAGAAGGCGGCGGCGCGCTCGTCCCCGGCGACGGGGAAGGCGGGTTCCTCGGGCGCCTCGTCGGGGGCTGCGGTCAGGAGGGCGGATTCGTCCTCGGCCGAGGTCCTGCGTGCGGCCTCGGCCGCGGCCTCGCCTGCCAGGACGCTCCGCGCAGTCGCGGAACGCCTACGGGGTGTGAGCCATCCGAGAGCGGCCATGCGGTGAGCATAGCCAGTCCGTCCGTACCTGCCCGACCTGCCGGGATGCGATGGCGTGAACTCTGTGCGGCCGGATCGTTAATCGGGCGATTCCGGACGGTCCGCCGGTGTGGTGGGTGGGCTCGGAATCTGAGCCTCGTGGGCTCAGGAACTAGGCGTGACGGGCTCGGAGACCAGGCATGGGGGGCGCAGAATGAGAGGCATGAGTCCTCTGCTGCGTCGTACGAAGAAGAAGCCCGCCGACCGGGTGGTCACCCTCGTGGGGAAGCCCGGATGCCATCTGTGCGAGGACGCGCGGGCGGTGGTGAGCGCGGTCTGCGAGGAGACCGGCGCGTCGTGGGTGGAGAAGGACATCACGGAGGACGAGGAGCTGCACAGGCTGTACTGGGAGCAGATCCCGGTGGTGCTGATCGATGGCGAACAGCACACGTTCTGGCGCGTGGACCCCGCGAGGCTGCGCAAGGCGCTGGGTGCGGACGTGAAACTCGGTTAGCATCGTGGGCGTTTTGAGTGGTCTCGGGGGCGTAGACATGAGGAGTGTGTACCGCTTTGCTCCCTTCGAGGCTGCAACGGGCTGATGCGGTCGCCGGTTCCGTGATCGCGCGGTCAATATGCGTGACCCCGGTCACGTTGACCGGACAAATCGGACACCATCTTTGTGCACGCGTTCACAAAGACATAGCCTGCATTCGACGGGGCGGTCTAGGGACATACGGCCGCCTGCAGCCCCGCTCATCCCGCAGGAGCACCGTGGCAACTGGCCGAACTCACCGACCGGCGACCCGTAGCCGAGGAATTCCCGAGGCCACCGTCGCCCGACTTCCGCTGTATCTGCGCGCACTGACCGCGCTCTCCGAGCGATCGGTTCCCACGGTCTCCTCCGAGGAACTGGCCACCGCGGCCGGGGTCAACTCCGCGAAGCTGCGCAAGGACTTCAGCTACCTGGGGTCCTACGGCACCCGCGGTGTCGGGTACGACGTCGAGTATCTCGTCTACCAGATCTCGCGCGAGCTCGGGCTCACCCAGGACTGGCCGGTCGCCATCGTCGGCATCGGTAACCTCGGCGCGGCCCTCGCCAACTACGGCGGCTTCGCCTCCCGTGGCTTCCGGGTCGCCGCGCTGATCGACGCCGACCCCGCCATGGCCGGTACGCCGGTGGCCGGGATCGCCGTCCAGCACACGGACGACCTGGACCGGATCATCAGCGACAACGGTGTGTCCATCGGCGTGATCACCACCCCGCCCGGCGCCGCCCAGCAGGTCTGCGACCGGCTCGTGGCCGCCGGTGTGACCTCCATCCTGAACTTCGCGCCGACCGTGCTCTCGGTCCCCGAGGGCGTCGACGTACGCAAGGTCGACCTCTCCATCGAGCTCCAGATCCTGGCGTTCCACGAGCAGCGCAAGGCCGGGGAGGACGCGTCCGTGGAGGGCGAGGACCCCCAGGCCCCGCCGATGCGTGCCACGCCCGCCGGCCGGAAGGGACCCGACGGGGACATGCCCGCCGTGATGCCCGCATGAGCCTCCTCGTCGTCGGACTGAGCCACCGCAGCGCCCCCGTCTCCGTACTGGAACGGGCCTCTCTCGCTGCCGACGCCCAGGCCAAGCTGCTCCAGGACACCCTCGCCGCGGAACCCGCGACCGAGGCCGCCGTGCTGGCCACCTGCAACCGCATCGAGCTGTACGCGGACGTGGACAAGTTCCACGCCGGCGTCGCCGAGCTCTCCACCCTGCTCGCCCAGCACAGCGGCGTCGGACTGGACGAGCTCACTCCGTATCTCTATGTGCACTACGAGGACCGGGCCGTCCACCACCTCTTCTCGGTGGCCTGCGGGCTGGACTCGATGGTCGTCGGCGAGGGCCAGATCCTCGGCCAGATCAAGGACGCGCTCGCGCGCGGCCAGGAGCTGCACACCGCCGGACGGCTGCTGAACGACCTCTTCCAGCAGGCCCTGCGGGTCGGCAAGCGCGCCCACAGCGAGACCGGGATCGACCGGGCCGGGCAGTCGCTCGTCACCTTCGGGCTCCAGCAGCTCGCCGCCGGCGCCGACCCCGGGCTCTGGGCCCAGGGCAAGCGCGCCCTGGTGATCGGCGCCGGCTCGATGTCCTCGCTGGCCGCCGCCACCCTGGCCCGCACCGGGGTCGCCGAGATCGTCGTCGCCAACCGGACCCGCGCCCGCGCCGACCGGCTGGTGGAGATCCTCCAGCAGGGCGACGACACGACCGTCCGCGCGCACGCCGTCGAGATGTCCGCGGTCGGCGGCGAACTGACACGTGCCGACATCGTCGTCTCCTGCACCGGCTCCACCGGCCTCGTCCTCACCGCCGACGCCCTGGCCGACGCCCTCGGCGTCACCCTGGACGCCCCGGCCGAGGCCGGGACCGTCACGGTCGCCCCGGCACCCGCCGACGTCGACCAGCACGCCGCCTGGGTGGAGAACGGTTCCGCGACCTCCGCCCCGGAGGCTAAGGCCGCGCCGCGCCGCGTCACGCTGCCCGCGCAGTGCACCGGCCCGGTGAAGCTGGCCCTGCTCGACCTCGCCATGCCCCGCGACATCGACGGCGCCGCCCACCGCATCGACGGGGTGCGCCTCGTCGACATCGAGTCGCTCGCCGACGCCTCCGCCGACGCCCCGATGGCCGCCGACGTGGACCAGGTGCGCACCATCGTCTCCGACGAGGTGGCCGCCTTCGGCGCCGCCCAGCGCGCCGCCCACGTCGCGCCGACCGTGGTCGCCCTGCGCACCATGGCCGCCGACGTGGTCGCCGGCGAGATCGCCCGGCTGGACGGCCGCCTCCCCGACCTGGACGAGAAGCAGCGCGCCGAGATCACCCAGACCGTGCGCCGCGTCGTCGACAAACTCCTGCACGCGCCCACCGTGCGGGTCAAGCAGCTGGCCAGCGAGCCCGGCGGCGCCGGGTACGCGGACGCGCTGCGCGAACTCTTCGACCTCGACCCGCAGACGGTGGCCGCCGTCTCCCGGGCCGACCTGAACGACCCGAATAGAGGGCGGTCATGACCGACAACTCATCGCAGGACGCGCGGAGCGCCGCGTCGCTCCGGCTGGGCACCCGGCGTTCCAAGCTGGCCATGGCCCAGTCCGGCCTGGTGGCCGATGCGGTCCGCGAGGTGACCGGGCGCGCCGTCGAGCTCGTCGAGATCACCACGTACGGGGACGTCTCCCGCGAGCACCTGGCGCAGATCGGCGGCACCGGTGTGTTCGTCGCGGCCCTGCGCGAGGCGCTGGCGCGGGGCGAGGTGGACTTCGCCGTCCACTCGCTCAAGGACCTCCCGACCAGCCAGCCCGACGAGCTGATCCTGGCCGCCGTGCCGCAGCGCGAGGACCCGCGCGACGCCCTGGTGGCCCGCGACGGGCTGACCCTGGCGCAGCTGCCCGACGGCGCCCGTGTCGGCACCGGTTCGCCGCGCCGCATGGCGCAGCTCAACGCGTACGCCCGCTCCCACGGCCTGCGGATCGAGACCGTCCCCATCCGGGGCAACGTCGACACGCGGATCGGGTTCGTGCGGGACGGGGAGCTCGACGCGGTGGTTCTCGCGGCCGCCGGGCTCAGCCGTCTCGGCCGGACCGGTGAGGTGACCGAATTCCTCCCGTTCGACACCCTTCTGCCTGCTCCCGGCCAGGGAGCACTGGCGATCGAGTGCGCTGCGTCCAGCGCCGACCTCGCCGCCGCGCTCGCCGAGCTCGACGACCCGTACACCCGGGCCGCCGTGACCGCCGAACGTGCCCTGCTCGCCGCCCTGGAGGCCGGCTGCTCCGCACCCGTGGGTGCGCTGGCCGACCTCCTGGTCGACGGACAGGTTGTCAACGAACTGCGCCTGCGCGGAGTCGTCGGTTCCACCGACGGTTCCTCGCTGGTACAGCTGTCCACCACCGGTCCCGTCCCCACGTCGCACGACGACGCGGCGGCCCTCGGTCGCGAACTCGCGTCCGAGATGCTCGCCAAGGGTGCGGCCGGTCTTATGGGGGAGCGAGCACTTTGAGCCCCAACGGCCCCGCCGCATCCGACTATCCGGCCCTGTCCCCACAAGGTCAGGTCACCTTCCTCGGCGCCGGCCCCGGCGACCCGGGACTGCTGACGCTGCGCGCCGTCGAGGCGCTTGCGAGCGCGGACGTCCTTGTCGCCGAACCGGACGTGCTGGACGTCGTTCGCGGTCATGCGCGGGCAGGCGTAAGCACGCCTGAGCTGACGGTTGTTGACGTTCCGTCAACAACCGCCGGAGTACCCGTTCTCAGGGATGCGGCCAATCTTTGCATGGAGGCGGCCAAGGGCGGCAGGCGGGTGGTCCGTGCTGTGGCCGGAGACCCGGGCCTGGACGGCAGCGCGGGGGCGGAGATGCTCGCCTGCGCCGCCGCCGGGGTCCCCTTCGAGGTCGTCCCGGGCATCGCGAACGCCGTCGGCGTGCCCGCGTACGCCGGGGTGCCGCTGCGCGACGCGCAGGGTGCCGACGTGCGCTTCGTCGACGCCCGTACCGCCTCGGACCGGTGCTGGAGCGAGGTCGGCGCGAGCGACGCGACCGCCGTCGTCTCGACCACGCTGGACGCGGTCGCGGCCGCCGCCGGTGAGCTGGTCTCCGCGGGCCGCAAGCCCGACACCCCGCTCACCGTGACGATCGGGGGCACCACCACCCGCCAGCGCACCTGGACGGCGACCCTCGGGACGATCGCCCAGGTCTTCAAGCAGGCCAAGGTGCTCCCCTCGCCGGAAGGGCACCGGCCGGTCATAGCCGTGGTCGGTGAGCGCAGCTCCGCCGCCCAGCGCGACCAGCTCGCGTGGTTCGAGTCCAAGCCGCTGTTCGGCTGGAAGGTGCTCGTGCCGCGTACGAAGGAGCAGGCCGCGTCGCTCTCCGACCAGCTGCGTTCCTACGGCGCGGTGCCGCACGAGGTCCCGACGATCGCCGTCGAACCGCCGCGTACGCCCCAGCAGATGGAGCGCGCGGTCAAGGGCCTGGTCACCGGGCGCTACGAGTGGATCGCCTTCACCAGCGTCAACGCGGTCAAGGCCGTGCGGGAGAAGTTCGAGGAGTACGGGCTCGACGCCCGCGCCTTCGCCGGGATCAAGGTCGCGGCCGTCGGTGAGCAGACGGCGGCGGCCCTGGTCGACTTCGGGGTCAAGCCGGACCTGGTTCCCTCCGGTGAGCAGTCCGCCGCCGGGCTCCTGGACGACTGGCCGCCCTACGACCCGGTCTTCGACCCGATCGACCGGGTGTTCCTGCCGCGCGCCGACATCGCCACCGAGACCCTGGTGGCCGGGCTCATCGAGCTGGGCTGGGAGGTCGACGACGTCACCGCGTACCGCACGGTCCGCGCCTCGCCGCCGCCGGCCGACACCCGCGAGGCGATCAAGGGCGGCGGCTTCGACGCGGTCCTGTTCACCTCGTCCTCGACCGTCCGCAACCTGGTCGGCATCGCGGGCAAGCCGCACAACGTGACCGTCATCGCGTGTATCGGCCCGGCCACGGCGAAGACCGCCGAGGAGCACGGGCTGCGCGTGGACGTCCTGTCCCCGGAGCCGTCCGTGCACCGGCTCGCCGAGGCGCTCTCCGCCTTCGGAGCGCAGCGTCGGGACGCGGCGAAGGAGGCCGGCGACCCGGTGACCCGGCCCAGCGAGCGGCGCCCGGGTGCGCGCAGGCGTCGGACGACGACCTGAGGGATACGTGGTGGGGTGGGCCCGGTTGCTTCGGCGGCCGGGCCCGCTGCCGTTCCCGGGGCCTTTCCCGGCGTGGGTGTCGGTAAGAGGGTGATGTGGGCGGGTCTATGGTCGAAGGATGACTGCGTACGGAAACTTCCCCGGCTCCCGCCCCCGGCGGCTGCGGACGACCCCGGCGATGCGGCGGATGGTCGCCGAGACACGGCTCGACCCCGCGGACCTGATCCTCCCCGCGTTCGTACGGGAGGGCATCGACGCCCCGGTCGCCATCTCGGCCATGCCCGGCGTGCACCAGCACACCCTGGACACCCTGCGGAAGGCGGCCGTCGAGGCGGTGACGGCCGGGGTCTCGGGGATCATGCTCTTCGGCGTTCCGGAGGACGCGAAGAAGGACGCCCGGGGCACGGCGGGCACCGACCCCGACGGCATCCTCCAGCTCGGGCTGCGGGCGGTGCGCGAGGAGGTCGGGGACGACCTGGTCGTCATGTCGGACCTGTGCCTGGACGAGTACACCGACCACGGCCACTGCGGGGTCCTGACGGCCGACGGGCGGGTGGACAACGACGCGACCCTGGAGCGGTACGCGGAGATGGCCCAGGTCCAGGCGGACGCCGGGGCCCATGTGGTGGGCCCCAGCGGCATGATGGACGGCCAGGTGGGCGTGGTCCGGGACGCCCTGGACCAGACCGGGTACGAGGACGTGTCGATCCTCGCCTACACCGCGAAGTACAGCTCCGCCTTCTACGGCCCCTTCCGCGAGGCCGTCGGCTCCTCGCTGACCGGCGACCGCAAGACCTACCAGCAGGACCCGGCCAACGCCCGGGAGTCGCTGCGGGAGCTGGCGCTCGACCTGGAGGAGGGCGCCGACATGGTCATGGTGAAGCCCGCCGGACCGTATCTGGACATCCTCGCCAAGGTCGCCGGGTCGGTGGACGTGCCGGTCGCGGCGTACCAGATCAGCGGCGAGTACGCGATGATCGAGGCCGCCGCCGAGAGGGGCTGGATCGACCGGGACAAGGCGATCCTGGAGAGCCTGACCGGTATCCGGCGGGCCGGGGCGCAGATGATCCTCACCTACTGGGCGACCGAGGCCGCCCAGTGGCTGGGGCGCGACCCGCAGCGCTGAGCGGGGCGGGACGGGTTTCAGGGGAGGCCGGCTCCGGTCTCCTGGAGCCGGTGGGCCTCCTTGATGGAGAACCGGGCGCTGTCCCGTACGAGCGGGTCCTGGTCGGCGCGCGCGGTGGAGTCCAGGGCCATCGCGACGAGCGGGTCGGAGGTGTAGGGCGCCAGCGACATCGCCGCGTACTGGCGGACCAGGTCCTCCTCCGGCTCCCGCAGGGCGGTGAGCAGGGCGCGGCCCGCACGGCGGCGGAGGTCGGGGTCGGCCGGGGGCCAGACGCGCAGGACGGTGGCGCTCTCGACCCGGGCGAGGTCGTACTCATCGGCGTCGGCGACCACCGAGACGAGGAACGGCAACGCCTGGGCGTTGGCGTCCAGTTCGGTGATGATCTCGCGCTTGCGGTCGCTGCCGGGGGGCAGCGCGCGGTACTCGGCTATCAGGCGTTCGGCGGCTTCGGCCGCTGCCGCCGCTGCCGTGGTCGGGGGGTGTGTGTCGTTCATGGGGGTGGACACTTTCTGTCAGGGCCAGTCGACCAGTGCCATGAATGCTACGAAAGTGACCACCACGGTGGCGGGCGCGGCCAGCGCCAGGCCCACACGCCGGGCGGCGTTGCGCAGTTGCCAGGGGGCCGCCCAGCTCGCGATCAGCAGGATCAGGGCGAGGAGCAGACCCACGCACAGGACGGTCCACGCGGGGGCGAAGCTCGCGTCGAAGCGGTCGGCCTCGGCGCCGTTGCAGGAGTCGCACGCCATCGGGGTGAGCCCGCCGATGAACAGGGCGATGAGTCCCATCGGCAGGGTGACGAGCGTGGAGATCAGCGGGGCGATCCAGGCGCGCGGGTCGCGTGTCGTGTCGGGCATGCGCACGAGTCAACCTCGGCTGCCGGTCGGTCGCATGAGTACCGGGGCTCAGTCGCCCGCTGGTATGCGCCCGCTTGTACGCGTGTCCTGGGGCTGGGGCTGGGGCTGGGGCTTGGGGTGAGGTTGAGGTTGGGGCTGAGGTCGGGGTTGAGCCCTGGCCTGAGGTCCGGGCTGGGGTCCGGGTCGAGGTCCGGGCTGGGTCCGGTCGGGGCCCGGCCTCTGCCCGGTCGGTCGGCCCGTGGTCAGTCCCACCAGAACGACCACACCTCCTGGTCCAGCAGGCGCTTCTCCGCGTACACGTCCAGGTCGTACGGCGGGGACTGGTCGATGTTGTCCGGGCAGAACGCGTAGTGCTCGGCGGCCAGGGCGCGGGCCTCCTCCAGGGTGGTCGGCGGGCGTCCCACGGAGACGGTCATCGTGTCGAAGCCGAGCACCACGACCCGGGCGTCGTAGCGGTCCTCCCAGGAGCGGAGCACCGCGCAGAGCCGGGCCACGTCGTTCTCGTGGTTCATCGGGCCCGACCAGCCGATCGCCGCCGGTATGTCCGCGCTGCGACGGGCCGGGACGAGGGCCATGCGGGCCCCGCCGAGCCAACCGTCCGGGTCGGCCGTGATCACGCCCGCCAGGCCGGCGGCCGCCTCGTCCGGGTCCTCACCGGACCCCTCCGCCGGGGCCGGGGCGAGACCGGGCCAGGAGCCGGGGGAGCGCTCCGCCTCCTCGCCCCGCGCCCCGCCGTCGCCCACCTCGTCGTCCGCGTACTCCGTCCAGTACCCCGCCAGCACCTCGTCGGCCTCGTGGTCACCGGGGTACGTCGTCAGCTCCGGGCACAGGTCCCACTCCTCGGGCCACTGGTCGCGCGGTCCGCCGCTGACCAGCACCGGCAGCAGCCCCAGCCGCCGTCCGGCCGTGCGCAGGGCGCTCCAGTCGCGAGGAGCGGCCGGGCCGTCCGCGTACCACAGCAGCGGTTCGTGCCAGGGGCCGTCCAGCGTGGCGTCCACCAGGGAGCCGGGCGGGAGGTCCAGGCCGGAGGCGGCCAGACGGGGCAGGAAATTCGGGAGCGTCGCCATGGAGGAGACCATAGGCGGGCCCACTGACAACGCCGGCCGGGAGATCGACCGGCACTCCGCCGAGGAGGCCGAGGAGGCCGACGAGGCCGACGAGGCCGACGAGGCCGACGCGTGACCCGTACGTACAGGTCACGCGTCAGCTTCTGTAGGGCGACGCGGCGGCCCGGCGGACCGGCGGCTGATCAGAAGGTGAGCGCGGTCGCCCGGTCCGACTGCCAGTAGGTGACGAAGCCGTTGTCGTCCCAGTAGGTCTCGGCCGGGAGCTTGAGGTTGACGGGCGTGTCGTACGTCGAGCCGTCGCGCTTGGCGAAGTACACGGACAGGTTCGTGCCCTGGTGGACCTTGCTCTGTCCGGGTTCGCCGGTGAGGCCGATGCCCGCGTACGCCTCCTCTCCGGGGGCGAGCGTGACCACGGCCTGCGGCTTGCTGCTCTCCAGGATCGGGAAGACGGACTGGGCGCCGTCGAAGCCGAGACGGGGCGCGTAGTAGGCGTCGCAGAGGCCGGAGCCGGTGTTCTTCAGGGTGAGCAGCAGGTGGTTGATGGGGCGGCTCACCTTGACGACGGTCACCTGGGTGTTCGCGGCCGTGCAGGTGGTGCGGGGCGCGGCGGAGGCCGGGGTGGCCTTCTCGGTGCCGTTGTGGGCGGTGCCGTTCCCGTTGCCGCCGGCGTGCTTGCCCTGGGCGGGCGTGGAGGCGCTCCCGGTGGGGGCCCCGGTCGGCGGAGCGGGGGATTCCGGCGTCTCCGGAGCGGTGGACTCCGGCGTGGCGTCGGTGCTCGTCGCGGCGGGCGCCGACGAGGCCGGGTCCGACGAGGCCGCCGGGGCCGTCGCGGTGTCCGTCCCGCCGCCGCCACAGGCGGTCAGCGAGAGGGCGGCCACGAGTGCGGTGGCGGCGAGTGCGGTGGTGCGGATGCGGTTGGTGCGCATGGCGGTGGTACTCCCCGTGTTCGGTACGTCGGTCGGTGCTGCGGTCTGGTCCGAGCTTGCGGGGTGGCTGATTCCGGCCGCAACGCCCGGCGAACCATTGGGGATGCTGGAACGTCTAGGCCTACGGTGACCTGCGGGAATTCCGCGTCCCTGGAACGCCGTTCCGGGACGGACCAAGGAGGGGAACGCCGTCGTGGCGACGCCGGAGGCCGAGCATTTCGCGGCCCTGCTCAAGGATCTGAAGGACCGTTCGGGGCGCAGCTACGGGGTACTGGCCGGGAGACTGCACGTCAGCACGTCGACGCTCCACCGGTACTGCAACGGTGACGCCGTGCCCAACGAGTACGCCCCGGTCGAGCGGTTCGCCCGGCTGTGCGGGGCGGCGGGCGACGAGCTGGTGGAGGTGCACCGGCGGTGGATCGTGGCGGACGCGGCCCGGCGGCGGCCTGCGGGGACGGGTGCGGGGGCGGGGGCAGGGGCTGAAGGGCCGGCTCGGGCTCCGGTGGTGGGTCCGGCTACGGAGTCGGGCCCCGCTTCGGCTGTTCCTGATGTTCCTGCTGCTTCCGCTGCTTCCGCTGCTTCCGCTGCTTCGGTGGCGCGTGCGCCGGAGCCCGCGCCGGAGCCCGGTACTCCTGGGGCCACGGCCGGTGCCGGTGCGGTGTCCGCCGGTGACGCGGTGGCCGGTGGCCCCTCCCGGTGGGCCCGGCTCTCCCGGCGTACGCGGGTCCTCATCGCCGCCGCCGGGGTCGCCGCGCTCCTCGTGCCCGCCTCCGTCGTCGCCGCCGATCTCGTCGGGGGGCGGGCGGAGGGCGGCGCGGGCGCTCAGGGCCGGGTCGAGTGGGCGAACGACGGCACCTTCGTCCCGCCCGCCTCCGCCTCCGCCCTGCCCCGGCCCTCCGAGTCCCCGGCCTCCCCCTCCGAGAGCCCCTCCCCGCCGGAGTCGTCCGGCGAGCCGTCGGCCGAGCCCTCGGGGGAGTCCGGTGCGCCCACCGCCCCCGGTACGGATCAGCCGCAGGAGGGCGGTACGGGTCTCGGCGCACCGCCGGCCGTCACCATCTCCTCGTACAACTGGGACGAGCCCTGCGGGCAGTTCTACCTGCTGGACCGGGAGCCGAAGAGCGTGTCCTCGCCGCCCCCGCCGCAGGACCGGCGGGGCTGGGCCGAGTCGTACGGCGGGGTGGACGCCGGGAACATGCTGCTCCAGCTGACCGTGCAGGGCACCTCGCGCGAGGCGGTCGTCCTGAAGGGCCTGTACGTGCGGGTGCTGTCCCGCAAGGCGCCGCTGCCCTGGTCGGCGTACCTGATGGGCAACGGCTGCGGCAGCGGCATCGCCCCGCAGACCTTCGCGTCCGACCTGGACTCCGGGCACCCCGTCATCACCCCGGTCCCGGGGTCGCAGGGGGACCGGACGATTCCGGCCGTGCCGTTCCCGTTCAAGGTGTCGTCCGAGGACGTGGAGGTCTTCAACCTCGACATGAAGGCCCAGGGGTACGACGTCACCTGGTACCTGGAGCTGAAGTGGAGCAGCGGCGGGCGCGAGGGGATGCTGCGGATCGACGACCACGGGAAGCCGTTCCGTACGAGCGGTATGCGGGGGCGGCCGATGTACACGTACGGCAACGACGAGGTGAAGTGGGAGCCGCACCTGGCAGGTTGACGGGTGCAAGAGGGCCCGGCCGCTGTCCGTGGCAGCGGCCGGGCCCCGTTTCAGGCGCCGGTGACGGTGGACGCGGCGGTCACGAGAAGCTCCAGGGGGGTGTGGGCCGGGCGCAGCCGTCGTGGGTGAAGTACGGGGCGAGCGCGGGGTCCTGGGGGAGCGCGGCGAGGTCGGTGACCACCTCGCGGGCGGGGACCCCTGCCGCGTGGAGGCGCTTGACCCAGGTGCTGGAGGGGGCGGCGGCGAACGTCGCGAGGGCGGCGGCGGTGGTGGTGGTCTTCGTGGCGCCGCCGGACGGCCCGGCGCCGGACGCCCCGGCGCCGGGCGTCGCGGCGGACAGCCCTCTGTCGGTCGGGTCGACGGACGAACCCCTGCCGTCCGTGCCGCCGTTCATGCCGCCGTTCGTGCCGCCGCCCGTGCCGCCGTTCGTGCCGCCGTGCGGTCCGCCCCCGGTCACGGACGGGATCGTCCCCGCCGCCGCTCCGACCGCGATCAGGCCGTCGGCGGTCGGCGCGACGAGACCGGGCGGCGCCGGACGGCTCCCCGGGGTTTCGTCCAGGCCGCGCAGCAGGGGCCGCAGCAGCACCCGGGAGGCGCCGAGCAGCGAGGAGTCGACGCGCAGGCGGCCCGTCGCCGCCCCCGACTCGCGGGCCAGCAGGGCCGCCAGGACGGACTCGGCCGCCAGCTGGCCGCCCAGGATGTCCAGCAGGGTCACCAGCGAGGGGGCCGGGTTCCCGTCGGGCGTCCGTACGGTGTCGGCGACGCCCGACCACGCCTGGACCATCGGGTCCGTCCCCGGTGGGCGCGGTCCGTCGGGTGAGCGGTCCCAGGCGGAGGCCCAGGCGTAGATCAGCCCGGGGTGGACGCGGGCCAGGTCCTCCTCGTCGAGCCGGAGCCGGGCCGCCTCGCCCGGGGCCCAGGTGTGCAGGAAGACGTCCGCCTCGGCCACGGTCTCCGCGACCGCGCGGCGGCCCGCCGCCGTACGGATGTCGATCTCGCGGACCTCCTTGCCCGCGTTGAGCACCGCGAACCGGGCCGAGACACCGCCCGCGAACGGGGCCGCCCGGCGCGAGGGGTCGCCGCCCGGCGGCTCGATCCGGATCACGTGCGCCCCGAGGGCCCGGAGTACGGAGGTGGCCAGCGGGCCCTGGACGTGCCGGGTGGACTCGACGACGGTGAGGCCGGTGAGGGGGAGCGGGAGGGAGCCGGGGCGGGCTCCCCGGTGGTGGCGGGGCGCCGGCAGGCCCTCGTCCCGGGGGAGTTCACGCAGCTCCCAGGGGTCGTCGTCGTACCGTACGTCGCTGTCGGCCCGCCGGTCCGTCGGGGTGCGCAGGGCGCAGATGCCCATCCCGGTCCGTTCGGCGAGCAGGACGAGTTCGGCGTACCGGTGGCGGGCCGCGCACCGGGCGAGGGTCGTGATCAGCGGGGACGCGGCCCGGGTGGACCGCGCGGCGAACGCCCGCCAGCTGTTGGCGATGTCCTTGGCGGGGGCGCCGGCCGCCTTCCAGAAGTCGCGCCAGGGCCGGACCTCCAGCGCCTCCACCTCGAACCGGACCCCGTCCGCCGAGACGAACGGCGGCCGGGCGGTGCGCCGGTAGGGCGGGGTCGGTACCTCCTCCGGCTCGTCCCCGGCCGTCGCGGCGGCCATGTACGGCCCGAGGGAGAAGAGGGCGGCCTCCACCACGCTGACCCGGGCCGTGCGGACCGGGGTGCCGCGCAGGCCGGAGAGGGCGGCGGCCAGCAGGGCCTGGGTGGCGACGGTTCCGGCGAGGGTGCCCAGGTAGTCGGTGCCGAGCGGGCGCGGGCCGCCGTTGGCCCGGCCGTGGAGGGCCATGAGCCCGGTGGCGGCCTGGGCGGTGGTCTCGTCGAACGGCGTCGGGTCCCCGGCGGGCCAGCCCCGCAGGGTGAGGTCCGTGCCCGGGGCGTGGTGCGGTCCGCTGAGGCCGATGACGGTCTGCGGGCCGGTCGTGGCGTACCGGCCCCGCGCCGGGGCCGCGCTCCCGGCCGCGTGCCGGGGGCCCGAGCCGGGTCCGAACCGGGCGCCGAGCCGGGTGAGGTGGTCGCGGACGACCTCGGTCGCCGTGACGAGGCCGGTGGGCGGGGCGGGCGGCAGGTGGACCAGGTGGCCGTCGAGCGGGAGGGCTTCGCTGGTGGTGAGCGGGGAGAGCGGTGGCGCGGATGTCAACGGGTCCTCCGGGGGTCCGGTGCGGTCCGGTGGTGTGGCCCGGTGGGGGGTGTCCGGAGGCGGGCGGAGCTTTTCGGACGACCGGAGACGAGCCGTTAGTTAGGTTAGGCTAACCATAGTCATTTGGGGGCTCGCTTGGGGGATCCCGGCCGGATCGGCCCGCCGGCTCGGTGAGTTGAGGAGCCGGGGCGGGGCGGGGCGGGCCGGTCGGTGGGGGACCGGGCCGCGCCCGGAGTCCGGGATGACGACGAGCACCTCTGAGGTCCGACACCTCTGAGGTCCGAGGCCGGATTTCGTGCGTGTGCCCGGGGGCCGGCCGGGCAGGCGGGGAGGACAGGGCAGTCAGCCAGTCGTTGTCCGTGATGGGAAGGGAAGGGCCATGAGCGTCTCAGCCGACACCTCGGCGACACCGGCACCGGCGGCCACGGTGATCACCGAGCCCCTGCCCGACCTCCAGCTCCAGTTGCTCATCCAGCTCCTGGACCGCGACCCGCGCTCCAGCCTGCCCCTCACCCTCACCCACCCCGGCGGCCTGCTGCACGGCGACGTGATCGGCCACGAGCAGTGGAAGGCCGAGTGGGCCAGGAGCCTGCGCCAGGTCGAGGGGGAGGGCGCCAACCTGCTCGCCGAGTTCCCCGAGACGGTCGACCAGGGCGTACGGGAGCTGCACGGCCAGGAGGGGGCGGAGGCGGCCCGGCTGCCGCGCTGGATCCACCTGCGGGACGTGACGCTGCTCGGCGGGGCCATGAGCGCGGTCTCGCTGCCGCTCTGGCGCGGACGGCTCGCGGACGTGTCGGGATGGGCGCTGGGGCGGCCGCAGTGACGACCCCGTAGGAACGTGCGTACGTACGAGGTCGGCTTCCGGCGCCTGGGTGCGTACGCGGTCGGCCCCTGTACCCGCTTGCGTACGCGGCCGGCTCCCGTACCCGCTTGCGTACGCGATCGGCCCTCGTACCCGCGTACCCGCTTGCGTACGCGGTCGGCCCCGGCACCATCACAGGTGCCGGGGCCGGTCACGTACAGCCTCGCTGGGATCAGAGCCGCTCGGGCGTCCGGATGCCCAGCAGCCCCATGCCCTGGTGCAGGGTCCGGGCGGTGAGGTCCACCAGGAAGAGGCGGTTCTCGACGACCTCGGGCGCGTTGTCCGGGCTGAGCACCTGGCACTGGTCGTAGAACGTGGTCAGGTGCGAGGCCAGCTGGTACAGATACGCGGCCAGCTTGTGCGGCTCGTACCCCGAGGCGACCTCGCCGAGCACCTCGCCGAACTGGTCCAGGTGCAGGCCGAGCGCGCGCTCCGCCGGGGCCAGCGCCAGCTCCGGGTGGGCGGCCGGGACCGCGTCGCCCGCCTTGCGCAGGATCGACCGGATCCGCGCGTACGCGTACTGGAGGTACACCGACGTGTCGCCGTTCAGCGACACCATCTGGTCCAGGTCGAACTTGTAGTCCCGCACGGCGGAGGTCGACAGGTCGGCGTACTTCACGGCGCCGATGCCCACGTACCGGCCGTTCTCCACGATCTCGTCCTCGGAGAGCCCGACCTTGTCGGCCTTCTCCCGGACGACCGCCGTGGCCCGGGAGACCGCCTCGTCGAGGAGGTCCTCCAGCCGCACGGTCTCGCCCTCACGGGTCTTGAACGGCTTGCCGTCCTTGCCGAGGACCGTGCCGAAGGCGAGCTGGACGGCCTGCACGTCCTCGTTCAGCCACCCCGCCCGGCGGGCCGTCTCGAAGACCATCTTGAAGTGCAGCGACTGCCGCGCGTCCACCACGTACAGCAGGGTGTCGGCCTTCAGGTCCTGGACCCGGTCGCGGATCGCGGAGAGGTCGGTGGCCGCGTAGCCGTAGCCGCCGTTCGTCTTCTTCACGATGAGCGGGACCTTGTTGCCGTCCGGGCCCTTCACATCGTCGAAGAACACGCACAGCGCACCCTCGGAGCGGACGGCGACCCCCGTCTCCTCCAGGATGCGGCAGGTCTCCTCCAGCATGTCGTTGTAGCCGGACTCACCGACGATGTCGGGGTCGCGGACCTCCATGTCGAGCTTGTCGAAGACGGAGTGGAAGTAGATCTTCGACTCGTCGACGAAGCCCTGCCACAGCTCCAGCGTCTGCGGGTCCCCGGCCTGGAGGGCCACCACCCGGTCCCGCGAGCGCGCCTTGAACTCCTCGTCGGAGTCGAACAGGGCACGCGACGCCTTGTAGACGCGGTTCAGCGTCGACATCGCCGCCTCGCCGTCCGCCGCGTCGCCCTCGCGCTTCAGGGCGCCCGGGTGCTCGGTCAGATACTGGATGAGCATGCCGAACTGGGTGCCCCAGTCGCCGATGTGGTGGCGCCGGACCACGTTCTCGCCGGTGAACTCCAGGATCCTGACCATCGCGTCGCCGATGACCGCCGAGCGCAGGTGGCCGACGTGCATCTCCTTGGCCACGTTCGGCTGGGCGTAGTCGATGACCGTGGTCCCGGCCGCCGCGTCCACCGGCACGCCGAGGCGGCCCTCGGTGTCGGCGGCCCGCGCGGCCAGCGTCTCGACGATCGCCCTGTCAGCGAGCGTGATGTTGAGGAAGCCGGGGCCCGAGACCTCGATGTCCTTGATCAGCTCGCCCGCCGGAAGGGCGGCGGTGACCTGGCCCGCGAGCTCGCGGGGGTTGCCCTTCAGCTTCTTGGCGAGGGCCAGGATGCCGTTGGCCTGGAAGTCGGCCCGGTCGCTTCGGCGCAGCAGCGGGTCCGCGGCGCCGGCATCCGGCAGAGCTGCCGTCAGGGCGTCCGCCAGCTGCTGCTGGAGCGTGGAAGCGAGGGAAGTGACCGAGGCCATGGGCTGGCTGCCGTTTCCGTAGGAGTACAGGGGATCTCCCCAGTATCCCACGGGGTGTAAAGCGGTTTACGCCCGACGTAAAGGGGTTTACACCCGGCACAAAGCCGTTTTCGCGCTGCGGGGGGTAGCTGGGAGAATGGTCCCTGCCCCACCGGGACCTAACACGAGAGAAGGACGTGCCGACCGTGGCCGAGAGTCAGACCAGCACCGAGACCGACTGGGTCTCCCGCTTCGCGGACGATGTCATCGCCGAATCGGAGCGTCGTGCGCCTGGCAAACCGGTCGTCGTCGCCTCCGGTCTTTCCCCGTCGGGCCCGATCCACCTCGGCAACCTCCGCGAGGTCATGACCCCGCACCTGGTCGCCGACGAGATCCGCCGCCGCGGGCACACCGTGCGCCACCTGATCTCCTGGGACGACTACGACCGCTACCGCAAGGTCCCGAACGGGGTCCCGGGCGTGGACGAGTCCTGGGCCGAGCACATCGGCAAGCCGCTGACCTCGGTGCCCGCCCCGGCCGGCTCCGCGTACCCGAACTGGGCCGAGCACTTCAAGGCCGCCATGACGGCCGCCCTGGACGAGCTGGGCGTCGAGTACGAGGGAATCAGCCAGACGGAGCAGTACACCGCGGGGACCTACCGCGAGCAGATCCTGCACGCGATGAAGCACCGCGGTGACATCGACGCCGTGCTCGACCGCTACCGGACGAAGAAGGACCCGGCGGCCGGTTCCGCGTCCCAGAAGAAGAAGCCGCAGCAGCAGAAGAAGGCCGACGAGGCCGAGCTGGAGGCCGCCGAGGGCTCCGGCGCCGCCGACGAGGACGACGGCAGCGGCAACAGCGCCGGCTACTTCCCGTACAAGCCGTACTGCGGCAACTGCGAGAAGGACCTCACCGTCGTCACCTCCTACGACGACGACACCACCGAGCTGAACTACACCTGCTCGGCGTGCGGCTTCGCCGAGACGGTCCGGCTGAACGAGTTCAACCGCGGCAAGCTGGTCTGGAAGGTCGACTGGCCGATGCGCTGGGCGTACGAGGGTGTGATCTTCGAGCCCAGCGGCGTCGACCACTCCTCGCCCGGCTCGTCCTTCGTCGTCGGCGGCCAGATCGTCCGCGAGGTCTTCGACGGCGTGCAGCCCATCGGGCCCATGTACGCCTTCGTCGGCATCTCCGGCATGGCCAAGATGTCCTCCAGCAAGGGCGGGGTCCCCACCCCGGCCGACGCGCTGAAGATCATGGAGGCGCCGCTGCTGCGCTGGCTCTACGCCCGCCGCAGGCCCAACCAGTCGTTCAAGATCGCCTTCGACCAGGAGATCCAGCGGCTGTACGACGAGTGGGACTCGCTGGGCCGCAAGGTCGCCGACTCCACGGTGCTGCCCGCCGACGCCGCCGCGTACGCGCGGGCCGTCCGCACGGCGGCCGGGGAGCTTCCCAGCACCCCGCGCCCGCTGCCGTACCGGACGCTCGCCTCGGTCGCCGACATCACCGCCGGCGCCGAGGACCAGACCCTGCGCATCCTCAGCGAGCTGGACCCGGAGAACCCGCTGACCTCGCTGGACGAGGCCCGCCCGCGTCTGGACCGCGCCGAGAACTGGATCACCACCCAGGTCCCGGCCGAAGCCCGCACCATCGTCCGCGACGAGGCCGACAAGGAGCTGCTCGGCTCGCTGGACGAGCAGGGCCGCGAGTCGCTGCGCCTGCTCCTGGAGGGGCTGGACTCGCACTGGTCGCTGGACGGGCTCACCACGCTCGTCTACGGCGTGCCGAAGGTGCTGGCGGGCCTGGAGCCGGACGCCAAGCCGACGCCCGAGCTGAAGACCGCCCAGCGGTCCTTCTTCGCCTTGCTCTACCGGCTGCTCGTCAGCCGCGACACGGGGCCCCGGCTGCCCACGCTGCTGCTCGCGGTGGGTGAGGACCGGGTGCGCCGGCTGCTGGGCGCGTAGCGCGGCGGGTACGTGACAGGGGCCGCCGGCCGGGAGGGGTTCTTCCGGGCGGCGGCCCCTGTCGTTCGTACGTGTGTACGCGGCGCCTCAGGCGCTCTGGTCGGCCGTCACCCGCTGCATGTAGTGGGCCCTGAACTGCGGCATCAGGTGCTGGAGCAGCTCGGTCGAGCGCGGGTGGTGCACGTCGTGACGGTCGGCCAGGTGGATGTCGAGGGTCTCGACGTTCGGGTACTGGCCCTCCTGGTCCGTGTACGAGCTGAACTCCTCGTAGGCCCGGTTGGCGAAGTCCTCGTCCTCCTGGGACCACGGCTCCAGCTGAGGCGCCTCCTCGGAGACGGCGGCCGGCTCCTCCGCGACGGGCCGCGCCTGCTGTACGGGCCGCGCCTGCTGTACGGGCCGCGCCGGCTCGTCGGGCTCCTCGGGGAGCTCTTCGCGGCGGGGGTGCGGGACCGCGCCGATCGTGCCGACGTTGCCGAGGGGGCGGGTGCGGCCGGGGCCCAGGGGGACGGCGGCGGGCGTGGGCTCCAGCCCCTCGGCGTGCTCCGGGTCGTACGCGCTCGCCTGCGGGCCCTCCGGCAGCTTCTGGGCGGCGAACCAGGGGCTGTCGTGGGTCGGCGGGAGCTGCTGGGTCTCCGGGGCCTGCTGGGGGAGTTGCTGCTGGGTCTCCGGGGCCTGCTGCTGGGGGAGTTGCTGCTGGAGCTGGGGCTGCTGCTGGGCCTGCTGGGGCGTCTGCTTCTGGAGCGACGGCTGCGGGTGAGGCTGCTGCTGCGGGTGCTGCTGCTGTTCCGGGTGCTGCTGGGCCTGCTCCTGCTGCGGCTCCCGCTCCCCGCGCCCCTGCTCGTGACCCTGCTCCTGGCTCGGCTCCCGCCCCTGCCCGCGCTGCGGCTCGTAGGGCAGTTCGGCCTTCGGGGCGGGCGGCAGGAGAGCGGGCTCGATCCCGGCGGCGGCGAGCCCGGCCGGGGCGGTCTCGGCGAGCGGGACGCCGTACTTCGCCAGCCGAAGCGGCATCATCGACTCGACCGGGGCCTTGCGGCGCCAGTTGCGGCCGAACCGGGCCTGGAGGCGGGCCTGGTAGATCAGCCGCTCCTGTTCGAGCTTGATGACCTGCTCGTAACTGCGCAGCTCCCACAGCTTCATGCGCCGCCACAGCTTGAACGTCGGTATGGGGGAGAGCAGCCAGCGCGTGAGGCGCACGCCCTCCATGTGCTTGTCGGCCGTGATGTCCGCGATCCGGCCCACCGCGTGCCGGGCGGCCTCCACCGAGACGACGAACAGGACCGGGATCACCGCGTGCATCGCGGTGCCGAGCGGATCGGGCCAGGAGGCGGCGCCGTTGAACGCGATGGTCGCGGCGGTCAGCAGCCACGCCGTCTGGCGCAGCAGCGGGAACGGGATCCGCATCCACGTCAGCAGCAGGTCCAGGGCGAGCAGGACACAGATCCCTGCGTCGATACCGATCGGGAAGACCAGGGAGAACTGCCCGAACCCCTTGGCCTCGGCCAGCTCGCGCACGGCCGCGTAGGAGCCCGCGAACCCGATCGCGGCGATGATCACCGCACCCGCGACGACGACTCCGATGAGTATCCGGTGCGTGCGTGTCAGCTGCATGGCGGCCACCGGCGCTCCCCTTCCCGACTTCTTCTCTCCGTCCGGCATCCGACGTCCGGCGCTGGCACAGCCTGGCACATGTGTGCGAGTCGCGTTGCGTGGGGAGGGGCGGAGCCCGGACCTCGGAGGAGGGCCGGGCTCCGGAAAACGGTGCGGGGCCTGGGAGTTCGGCTCTCCGGGCCCGCTCAGGTCACGACTTGGGCGTGGCCTGAGGCTCGTCCTTCTTCTCGTCCTTCTCGGCGTCCCCGGCCGACGGACCGGCCTCCGCGCTGCCGGAACCGGCGGTGGCGCCGACCGCGGTGACCGCCTCCTTCGCCGCCTTCTGGGCGCCCTTGAGGATGTCCGCGGCGGTCGGGGTCTTCGCCCCCGCGTAGCCCGCGCCGTTGTACGTCAGGGTGATGACGACATTGCCCGTGCGGGCCACGACCGTGGCGTACTCGAAGTCCTCGTCCGTCTTGTTGAGCTTGTACGTGATCGCCGTCGCCTCGTCGCCGATGCCGGGGGCGGCGGCCGCGGCGAGCTTCTCCGCGCCCTCGCTCGCCTTCTCCTTGGCGATCTGCTTCGTGTAGTCCTCGGTGGCGCGGTCGGCGCCGCTGCCCAGCGACTGGTCGGAGTCGAAGCGGGTGAAGGCGGCGGAGAGCCAGCGGTACTGCGAGCCGTTGACGCCCTTGTCCTCCAGCCCGTTCCACGAGCAGCTGCCACGCATCGAGAGGTCGCTGGAGCGGCCCGCGGTGCCGCCCTTCTTCTTGGCGTCGGGCACCAGGTCCTCGACGGTCTTCTTCGCGATCGAGGAGCACGCGTCGGGCAGGTCGGTGAACTTCGCCGGCTCGACCGCGGGCTTCGTGGGCTCGGCGGCGGCGGACGAGGAGGAGTCCGCGCTCTTCTTGGCGTCGTCGGAGCCGGATCCGGAGTCCGAGGAGCAGCCGGCGGCTACGAGCATCACCGGAACGGCGGCGCAGGCGAGTATGCGGGACAGTCGCGGAGCTGATCGGTGCATGGTTCCTTCACTCGGACGGCACGTGGGTCTCGTTCGTGGTGCCACGTTACGACGGGCGGCGGCCCCGCGGCGCCTCGGCCAGGGGCCCCGGCCGCCCGCGAACCGGCCGCCCGGAGGCCTCGTGGGCGGCCCTACCGGCTGATCACCTCGGCCAGCTTCCGGGCCAGTGCCTGGGCCTTGTCCTGCAGTTCCTTGCTGTCGGGCACCTTGGTGACGAGGGCCGGCTGCTCGCCGTACCGGACGGTCACGATCACGTTCGATGTGCGGAATACCACGCTCACCGTGCGGTGCTGTGCGGTGGAACCTGCCCGGGTGGGGAGATCGTCCAGGAACGCGGCGTCCCCGAGCCCTTCGAGCACGCGCGGCCGGAGGTCCTCGCCGGTGCTGCCCGGGGCGCCGGGGGAGGCGGAGGGGTCCGTCGACTCCTGGCCGTCGCCGGGCTTCGGGGTCCCCTCCGCCTCCCCTTCCGCGCTCTTCGTCGCGTCCTTCGTCGCGCCCTTCTCGGGGGGCCCGCCGGGGGTGGCCCTCCCCGACAGCTCGGCCGCGTTCTCCTTCTTCACGTACAGGGAGCGGGCGCGGTCGTCGTCGCTCACGGCGGGGTCGTACGACACCACGCGCTCGAAGTCGATCGACAGGTTCCGGGAGGAGTCCGGCGCATCGGACTTCCAACTGCAACCGACCTTGCGGTCGATGTCGTACGTGATGGTCGCCGACCCCCGCAGCACCTTCTCCTGCTGCTGCCGGGACAGCTCCGCGACGCCCGGCAGCAGGTCCTTGAGCGTGGAGTTCGGTACGGCGCGGCAGGGCGCGGGCAGGGTCTTGTACTTGCCCGGGGGCGCGGTGGTGACGGTGGGGCTGCCCGGCTTGCTGTCGGCGCCGCCCGCGCTGCCGTCGGCGCCGGCACTACAGCCGACGGCGAGCGCTGCGAGGAGCGCGACGCCGGGTACGTACGCCATGTGTCGCACCGTCCCAGGCTCCCTTCGGTACGGAAAACATGTTGCCGCTCGGAGGCGGCCGATGGACACAATGTGTATCGCACGCGCCGCTGTGAATGCCGGTCGGCCGACCTGTTCGCCGACCTTGGGCCCGGTTTTGCGCTTTCAGTCTTTTCGGGGGAATCTCGGGGGAATCGAGGAGTTATGTCGTACGTAGAGGTACCGGGGGCGAAGGTCCCCATCCGGATGTGGACCGATCCCGCGTCGGTCGAGGACGTGGCGATGCAGCAGCTGCGGAACGTGTCCACGCTGCCCTGGATCAGGGGTCTCGCCGTGATGCCGGACGTCCACTTCGGCAAGGGGGCCACGGTCGGTTCGGTGATCGCGATGCAGGGCGCGGTCTGCCCGGCCGCGGTGGGGGTCGACATCGGCTGCGGGATGTCCGCGGTCAGGACGTCCCTGACGGCGAACGATCTCCCCGGCGACCTGTCACGGCTGCGCTCCAAGATCGAGCAGGCCATTCCGGTGGGCCGGGGGATGCACGGCGAGACCGTGGACCCGGGGAGGCTGCACGGGTTCCCGACGTCCGGGTGGGACGACTTCTGGGGGCGGTTCGACGGGATCGCGGAAGCGGTCAAATTCCGTCAGGAACGTGCCACGAAGCAGATGGGAACGCTCGGATCGGGTAATCACTTCATCGAGTTCTGTCTCGATGAGACCGGTTCCGTCTGGTTGATGCTGCACTCCGGCTCGCGGAACATCGGCAAGGAGCTGGCGGACTTCCACATCGGCCAGGCGCAGAAGCTGCCGCACAACCAGGGCCTGATCGACCGGGACCTGGCGGTGTTCGTCGCGGACACCCCGCAGATGGCGGCCTACCGCAACGACCTCTTCTGGGCGCAGGAGTACGCGAAGTTCAACCGCGCGATCATGATGGGGCTCTTCCAGGACGTGGTCCGCAAGGAGTTCAAGAAGGCGCGGGTCACCTTCGAGCCGGTCATCTCCTGCCACCACAACTACGTGGCGGAGGAGCGGTACGAGGGCATGGACCTGCTGGTCACCCGTAAGGGGGCGATCCGGGCCGGCTCCGGGGAGTACGGGATCATCCCGGGCTCCATGGGCACCGGCTCATACATCGTGAAGGGTCTCGGCAACGAGAAGTCGTTCAACTCGGCGTCGCACGGCGCGGGCCGGCGGATGAGCCGGAACGCCGCGAAGAAGCGCTTCTCGACCAAGGACCTGGAAGAGCAGACGCAGGGCGTGGAGTGCCGCAAGGACTCCGGGGTGGTGGACGAGATCCCCGGTGCGTACAAGCCGATCGAGCGGGTCATCGACCAGCAGCGGGACCTGGTCGAGGTCGTCGCGAAGCTCAAGCAGGTGGTGTGTGTGAAGGGCTGAGGCTCCATCGACCCAGCCGCCTCACCACCGCCAGGTGCACCGCGTCCGCTACAGGGTGCGGTGCACCTTCGTGTTGGAGGCCTGGGCGCGGGGGCGGACCACCAGGAGGTCGATGTTGACGTGGCTGGGGCGGGTGACGGCCCAGCCGATCGTGTCGGCGACGTCCTCGGCGGTCAGGGGGGCGTCCACGCCCGCGTAGACCTTGGCGGCCTTCTCGGTGTCGCCGCGGAAGCGGGTGGTGGCGAACTCGTCGGTCTTGACCATGCCGGGGGCCACCTCGATGACGCGGACCGGGGTGCCGACGATCTCCAGGCGCAGCGTCTCGGCGAGGACGTGCTCGCCGTGCTTGGCGGCCACGTAGCCGCCGCCGCCCTCGTAGGAGGAGAGAGCGGCGGTGGAGGAGAGGATCACGATCGTGCCGTCGCCACTGACGGTGAGGGCTGGGAGCAGGGCCTGGGTGACGTTGAGGGTGCCGATGACGTTCGTCTCGTACATCTGGCGCCAGTCGGCGGGGTCGCCGGTCGCCACCGGGTCGGCGCCCAGTGCGCCGCCCGCGTTGTTGACGAGGAGGGCCAGGGAGCGGAACGCGGTGGCGAACTCGTCGACGGCCGCGCGGTCGGTCACGTCCAGGGCGTAGGCCGTCGCCTCGTGGCCGGCCTCGGTGATCTCGGCGGCGAGCGCCTCGATCCGGTCCTTGCGGCGCGCGGTGAGCACGACCCGGAATCCGGCTGCGGCCAGCGTGCGGGCGGTCGCGGCGCCGATGCCGCTGCTCGCGCCGGTGACGACGGCGATGGGGGTGGCGGGCATGGCGATCTCCTCGGGCAGTTGATCGGTGACGGGAAAAGGATAGGCAGCCGTTGCCCGGCCGGTCTGCCCCCGCCCTTACGGCACCGGCGGTACTGCACCGGGGCTGCCGCCCTCGCCGCCACCGCATCGCCGCCACTACGCCGCCGCCGCGCCTACGCCGCCGCCGCCACTACGCCGCCGCCGCGCCTACGCCGCCGCGCCGCCGAACTCCCGTACCGCGTCGGCCACGATCGTCTCCAGGTGGCCGTGGTGTGCGCCCCGCCAGTACACCCGGGCGCACGCCGTGCACTGGGCGAAGACGTCGTACGCCTGCTGGGTGCCGTGCTCCAGCAGGTCGCTCACCGCGTCCTTGTCGGCCTCCGTGAGCGTGCCGTTGCAGGCGGTGCAGCGGGTCCACGGGGCGAGGGCCGGGGCGAAGCGGCCGAGGACGTCGCGGAGCTGCTCCTGGGGGCGGTCGCTGTAGACGTACGCCCCCGCCCAGATCTCCCGGCGGCGCAGCAGCCCGCGGTCCCGGGAGAGCAGGACGCGCCGTTCCCGCGCGGAGCGGGCGGCGAGCGCGGGATCGCCGATGTCCTCGCTCTCGTACGCCGCGTCCACGCCCAGCAGCCGCAACCGCCGGGCCAGCGTGCCGAGGTGGACGTCGAGGAGGAAGCACAGGGGTGCGCCGGGGACCCGCTGGGGGCGTTCGACCGCCCGTACGTCGATGTGTTCGCCCGGACCCGGGATGTGGGAGCGGTCCGCCGGGGCGCCGTTCACCAGCAGGGTGCCGGCCTCGGTGAGCGGGACGCCGAGGGACTCGATGACGTGGCCGAGGGTGGAGGCGCCGTCGGTGGTCAGCGGCGTGGGTCCCCGGCGGCGCTCGTGGGGGACGAAGAGCCGCAGCTCAGGGGCTACTTCGACGGTGATCTCGGGTCCGTTCACCCGGCCAGGATGCCACCCGGGCGGGGCGAGCGGCCAGGGCATTCGGGCGCCTGGTGGAGTTGGTGGAATTGGTGGGGCTGGTGGTGCTGCCAGCGCCGGTGGGGCGTACGGAGGTGGCGGAGGGCCGAGCGGCCCCGGTGGCAGGGGCCGGTGGCGGACCGGTTGCCGGGCCAGGTGGCAGGGCCCGGTGGCCGGCGCCGGTTGCTCAGGGCGGTGGGGCGAACGCCGTCGGGGGCACTCCCACCGTCGCGGTGAAGTCCCGCACCAGGTGCGCCTGGTCGCTGTAGCCGAGGTCGGCCGCCAGCCGCGCCCAGTCCACGGCCGGGTCGGACTCGGCGCGCTCCAGCGCCTCGTGGATGCGGTAGCGGAGGATGACCCACTTGGGGCCCACCCCGACGTACGCGGAGAAGAGCCGTTGCAGGGAGCGGGGGGAGAGCCCCGCGTCCACGGCGAGCCGGCCGGCCCGGCGCACCGAGCGGTCCGTGCGCGCCCGCTCGACCAGCTCCATCGCCAGCGTGGCCTGCGGGTCGGGCCGGGGCTCCAGGGCGAGCAGGCAGGCGTCGAGTGCGGCGACCCGCGCGTCCTCGTCGTCCGGGTCCAGGACCGCGTCGACGGGCGGTGGCGTACGCAGCACCTCGGCGGCGGCGATCCGGCGTCCCGTCAGGTCGCTCAGGGCGTGCTCCGGCGCGAACGGGCGGAATCCGCCGGGCCGGAACTGCACTCCGCAGACCCGGCCGCGCCCCGTCAGCTTCTGGGTGAAGAGCCCCAGGCCGATGCCCGCCACCTCGGCGTACCCGGCTCGTTCCTCGGCGCTCTCCCCGGCCTCGTACCGCTGGAGGACGAGGTTGACCGACGGGTGCGGGACGACGTGGGCGGCGTAGGGCCGGTCGAGGTCCCAGTCGATGAGCCAGTAGTGCTCCAGGTACGGGCGCAGCGCGGGGGCGGGTTCGCGGCGGCGGAAGCGGACGCGTGCGAAGAGGTCCGGGGCGTCCACGATGCCCCGGGTGTCGCGGCGAGGTCCGGCGGCCATGGCATCGATCCTAAGGAGCCCCTGGGGGCCTGTCGCGTTTCTTCAAGACGCCGGCACCCCGCAGGCGCAGGGTGGGCGGCATGACACAGAAGATCGGTGAACTGCTGGAAGCCGCCGCGGGCCGGGCCCTGCCCGTCGTGCGGGGCATCGACGACGGGCAGCTGGGGGACCGTACGCCCTGCGCGGAGTACGACGTACGGGCGCTGCTGAACCACCTGTTCCAGGTGGTCGTGAACTTCCAGGCCCTCGCGGCCCGTGAGGAGGTGGATTTCAGCCGGGCGCCGGAGTTCGTGACGGGCGACTGGCGGTCCAGGTTCGGTGAGGAGACCGCCCGGCTGGTGGCGGCGTGGGACGCGCCGGGGGCCGAGGAGGGCACGGCCGGGCAGATGGGGATGCCGGCCCGGACGGTGGGGCTGATGGTGCTGGGTGACCTGACCGTGCACGCGTGGGACCTGGCGCGGGCGACGGGCGCGGAGTTCGTCCCCGACCCGGGTGTGGTCGAGGAGGTGGCGCCGGGGCTGGCGGCCCTGGCGCCGCAGGGCCGGGAGATGAAGGTGTTCGGTGAGCCGTTCCCGGTGGGGGAGGGGGCCACGGCTTTCGAGCGGGTGCTGGCCGTGACGGGGCGCGACCCCGGGTGGCGTCCGGCCGGGAGCTGACCTCCCTCGGAGATCGTCGTCCTGGGCGGCGGCGGATCGGGCCGGTGGGCCGAAGATCGGACTTCAGCCAATCATTGGCGTGATTCAACCGAATAGGTGCACGTGGGTGCGGGCGTTTGCCTGGTCGTCACGGCCAGACCAGGCAGTACGCCTGGTGCCCCGCGTCGTGCAGCCGGTGCGAGAAGTCCTGCCACTCGTGGAGCAGCTGGTAGACGTTGAACGCGTCGCGCGGCCCGCCGCGGTCGGGGACCGTGGACCAGATGAAGGCCGCCGCGCCGACGGACTCCTCGCCGACACCGCGCAGCGGGTCGACGACGGTCATCGGGAGCTTGACCACCGCGTAGTCGGGGTGGAGGACGACCAGCTCCAGCGGGGGGACCTTGTGCAGGGGTATGCCCTGGATGCCGGTCAGCACCATGGCGGCCACCGTCTCCGGCTTGATCTTGGTGAACATGCCGCCCATGCCCAGCTCGTCGCCGCCCAGCTCCTCCGGGCGCATCGAAATGGGCACGCGTGCCGCGGTGGCCCCGTCCGGAGCACCGAAATACTTGTAGGTCACCCCCATCCCGCCACTGCTCCTGCTCCCGGGGAGCGGCGTGCTCTCCGCGCCCCTGCCCTGTGCGCGCTCGGCCCTTCGCCGGTGCCGCCCTCGCCGGGCAGGCTCGGGCCCCAGGCCGTCGGTCCCTTCGCCCACTCCGCCACCGCGATGCATATCTCATCCACCCGACTACTTCTTAGGAGACACAGCCCCCGCCGCGCAACCCGATCATCGTGTCAGTGACCTCCCCCACGGGCGTGCGGTGAAACACCTGTCCGCAAGACCGTCCGTGCCTCTGACACCATGGCATGTGTGAGCTTTCCCTATGTCGCCCCAGTTTCGCAGACGTGAGGGTGCCGACGCTCTTTCGTGATACGAGGGGAGCGCGCTCCCTGCTCACCGGTGGCCGGGATTACCTTGGATTCTCCGGCCCGGCCTCCCGACACCCGAATCGCAGATCAGGACCAAAGTGGCGTATTCATACGAAGCCCCAGTTTCGCAGTCGCTGTTCGACCGGGCGTCCGTCGTGACGCCCGGCGGCGTGAACTCACCCGTGCGTGCCTTCCGGGCCGTGGGCGGTACGCCCCGGTTCATGGTGTCCGGCACCGGTCCGTACCTCACCGACGCCGACGGCCGGGAGTACGTGGACCTCGTCTGCTCGTGGGGGCCGATGATTCTCGGCCACTCCCACCCCGAGGTCATCGCCGCCGTCCAGGAAGCGGTCTCCCGGGGCACCTCCTTCGGTACGCCGGGGGAGGGCGAGGTCGCGCTGGCCGAGGAGATCGTGGCGCGGATCGAGCCGGTCGAGCAGGTCCGCCTGGTCTCCTCCGGCACCGAGGCGACCATGTCGGCGATCCGGCTGGCCCGCGGCTTCACCGGCCGGGCCAAGGTCGTGAAGTTCGCCGGCTGCTACCACGGGCACGTGGACGCCCTGCTCGCCGCCGCCGGCTCGGGCCTGGCCACCTTCGGCCTCCCCGACACCCCCGGGGTCACGGGCGCCACGGCCGGGGACACCGTCGTGCTGCCGTACAACGACCTGGACGCCGTGCGGGCCGCCTTCGCCGCGCACCCCGGCGAGATCGCCTGTGTGATCACCGAGGCCTCGCCCGGCAACATGGGCGTCGTCCCGCCCGCCGACGGCTTCAACGCCGGTCTCAAGGAGCTGTGCGCGGCCGACGGCGCCCTGTACATCTCCGACGAGGTCATGACGGGCTTCCGTACGTCGAAGGCCGGCTGGTACGGCATCGACGGCGTCCGCCCCGACCTGATGACCTTCGGCAAGGTCATGGGCGGCGGCTTCCCCGCCGCGGCCTTCGGCGGACGCGCCGACGTGATGGCGCACCTCGCCCCGGCCGGCCCCGTCTACCAGGCGGGCACCCTCTCCGGGAACCCGGTCGCCACCGCCGCCGGCCTCGCCCAGCTGCGGCTGCTCGACGACGCGGCGTACGCGAAGATCGACGCGGTCTCCGCCGAACTGCGCTCCCTCGTAGGTGACGCGTTCACCAAGGAAGGCGTCGCGCACACCGTCTCCTCGGCGAGCAACATGTTCTCGGTCTTCTTCACCGACCGGCCCGTGCGCGACTACGACGACGCCAAGAAGCAGGAGGCCTTCCGCTTCACCGCCTTCTTCCACTCGATGCTGGAGCAGGGCGTCTACCTCCCGCCCTCCGCCTTCGAGTCCTGGTTCGTCTCCACCGCCCACGACGAGCGGGCCCTCGAGCGGATCGCCGCCGCCCTGCCCGCCGCCGCCCGTGCCGCATCGGAGGCCACCGCATGAGCGAGAACGGAAGCCGCAAGGACATCACCGTGGTGCACCTGATGCGCCACGGCGAGGTGCACAACCCGGACGGCGTGCTGTACGGGCGCCGCGCGGGCTACCACCTCTCCGAGCTGGGCCGGCAGATGGCCGACCGGGTCGCCGACCACCTGGAGAAGCGCGACATCACCCATGTCGTCGCCTCCCCGCTGGAGCGCGCCCAGGAGACGGCCGCGCCCCTGGCCAAGTCGCACAGCCTGGACCTGGCCACCGACGACCGGCTGATCGAGGCCGCCAACGTCTTCGAGGGCAAGACCTTCGGCGTCGGCGACGGGGCCCTGCGCAAGCCGGACAACTGGAAGCACCTCACCAACCCGTTCAAGCCGTCCTGGGGCGAGCCGTACATCGAGCAGGTCGTCCGCATGATGGGCGCGCTGGACGCGGCCAAGGACGCGGCGCGCGGGCACGAGGCGGTCTGCGTCAGCCACCAGCTGCCGATCTGGATCGTCCGCTCGTTCGTGGAGCGCCGCCGGCTCTGGCACGACCCGCGCAAGCGCCAGTGCACGCTGGCCTCGCTGACCAGCTTCACCTACCAGGGCGACAAGATCGTCTCGGTGGGCTACTCGGAGCCGGCCCGGGACCTGGTGCCCGCGCACCTGCTGGCCGGGGCGAAGCCGGTGAAGGGCAAGTCGAAGGCGTTCGGCGCGTAAGCCGTACGAACCGAGGACTTCGGCGCGTAAGCCGTACGAACGTCGTGAACATACGGGGCCGACCGCCGTCGCGGTCGGCCCCGTTCCCGTAACGGCACGACAGCGGCCCCCGACCCTTGACGTGGACGCAGCAACGTCCCAGGGTGGGACGGGTTCGGCCCGCCCCGCCCGTCGCCCGGCCGGCCGGTTCACGAGGGCTGCCCGGAGGCCGGGGCCGTCCGGCCCGTCGCCAGGTAAAGCGTAAAGAAAGTCCCCAATTGCACGGAACCGTCGTGTTCTCCGAGGCCTCTCACTCTTCAGCAGTTTGTATGACCTTGAGGTAAAACGACCGTAGATGGGGACGACATGCGCGACATCAATCGAAGGGGACTGCTCGGCGCGGGGCTCGGCACCGCCGCCGCGATCGGACTCGCCGGCTGTGGCTTCTCCAGCTCATCGGGCTCCTCCGAGGGGGGCAGTGACAAGGGCGACACCGGCGCCGGCGGCAAGGGCGACACCGGCGGCAACGGCGGCGGAAACGATTCGTCCAAGAGCCCGGCCCGGCTCATCGGCGACGGCTCCACCGCCGACACCGGAAAGCAGCCCCACCAGCCCGCCGCCCCCGTCCCGCTGGAACCCGGCCAGACACCGCCGCAGTTCGTGATCTTTTCCTGGGACGGGGCGGGCGAGGTCGGCAACGGGCTCTTCCCGCGCTTTCTGGAACTGGCCAAGGACCACGACGCCGCGATGACCTTCTTCCTCTCCGGGCTGTATCTGCTGCCCGAGTCGAAGAAATCCCTCTACCGCCCCCCGAACAACCCCCGCGGCGCCTCCGACATCGGCTATCTCACCGACGATCACGTCAAGGACACGCTGACGTACGTACGGCAGGCCTGGCTGGACGGCCATGAGATCGGCACCCACTTCAACGGGCATTTCTGCGGCGGTTCCGGTTCCGTCGAACGCTGGACTCCCGCGCAATGGCAGAGCGAGATCGATCAGGCCGTGTCGTTCGTCACGGAATGGCGGACCAACACCGGCTGGGAGAACGAGGATCCGCTGCCGTTCGACTACCGGAAGGAGTTGATCGGCGGTCGCACCCCCTGTCTGCTCGGTCAGGACAATCTCCTGCCGACCGCGAGCAAACTGGGGTGGCGCTACGACGCCAGTTCGCCCGGCGGCCGCCAGACGTGGCCCGTGAAGCGCGGCGGCGTCTGGGACCTCCCGCTCCAGGCGATGCCGTTCCCCGGCCACTCCTTCGAGGTCCTCTCGATGGACTACAACATCCTCGCCAACCAGTCGCAGAATTCGACCAAGGGCATGCCCTCGCGTTATCCGGGCTGGCGCAAGCAGGCCACCGGCGCTTATCTCAGCGGTTTCGAGCGCGCCTACACGACGAATCGCGCGCCCTTCTTCATCGGCAATCACTTCGAGGAGTGGAACGGCGGCATCTATATGGACGCCGTGGAAGAAGTGATCAAGAAGACGGCCGGTAAGAAGGATGTGCGGCTCGTCTCCTTCCGGCAGTTCGTCGACTGGCTCGACGTACAGGATCCCGCCGTCCTCGCCAAGCTCCGCACCCTGGAGGTCGGACAGTCGCCCGCAGGTGGCTGGAACTCCTTCTTTAAACAGGCCTGACAAGGGGCTTTACGGGCACCGAGGGGGGTGCGGGGGATCTCCGGAACTGCCATGCGAAACTTTTCACATGAGCTTTGGCCGTGCGTCCCGACGCCGCTTCACCCTGCTCGCCGCCATCACCGTGGCCGGTGCCCTGACGCTGTCCGCGTGCGGGGACGGCAACAAGGCGCAGGGGGGCGGCAACACCAACTTCGTCACCGGCAGCGGGGGCATCTCCACCGTCGCGAAGGGGGAGCGGCCCCAGGCTCCGAGGCTTCAGGGCACGGACCTGGACGGCAAGCCGCTCGACCTCGCCGACTACAAGGGCAAGGTCGTCGTCCTCAACGTCTGGGGCTCCTGGTGCGGCCCCTGCCGCCTGGAGGCGAAGTACTTCGCGAAGGTCTCCGAGGAGACCGCCGACCAGGGCGTGCAGTTCCTCGGGATAAACACCCGCGACGCGCAGCGCGACCCCGCGGTCAACTTCGAGAAGGACTACGGGATCACCTACCCGAGCTTCTTCGACCCGATCGGCAAGCTCATCCTCCGCTTCCCCAAGGGCACCGTGAACCCGCAGGCCATCCCCTCCACCGTGGTCGTCGACCGGGAGGGGAAGATCGCGGCCCGCACGCTCCAGCCGCTCGACGCCGACCAGCTGCACGAGATGATCGACCCGATCATCGCGGAGAAGTGATCCGGTGATCCCGCTCGCCGCCCACCCCCCGGCCGCCCTGCTCACCGGCCACGAGGCGACCGTCACGCTCGCCGCGGCCAACGAGACCGTCCTGACCGGGACCCTGCTGGTCTCCCTGCCCATCGCGCTGCTGGCCGGCCTCATCTCCTTCTTCTCGCCCTGCGTGCTGCCGCTCGTCCCCGGCTACCTGAGTTACGTCACCGGGGTCACCGGCACCGACCTGGCCGAGGCCCGGCGCGGCCGGGTCGTGGCGGGCGCCGCGCTCTTCGTCCTCGGCTTCACCGCCGTCTTCGTCTCGGGCGGAGCGCTCTTCGGCTACTTCGGCCGCGAGCTCCAGATGCACGCCGAGCTGTTCAACAAGATCCTCGGCGTCCTGATGATCCTCATGGGCGTCTTCTTCATGGGGCTCCTGCCGGGCGTGACGCAGCGCGAGTTCCGCGTCCACCGGCGGCCGGTGGCCGGGCTGGCCGGCGCCCCGCTGCTGGGCGCCCTCTTCGGGATCGGCTGGACGCCCTGCATCGGCCCGACGTTCGCCGCCGTGAGCACGCTCGCCTTCACCGAGGGCACCGCCGGGCGGGGCGCGATACTGACCGTCGCGTACTGTCTCGGACTCGGCGTCCCGTTCGTCCTGGCCGCGGTCGCCTTCCGCAGGGCGCTGGGCGCGTTCGGCTGGGTCAAGCGCCACTACGCGTGGGTGATGCGGATCGGCGGCGGGATGATGATCGCGACGGGAATCCTGCTGCTGACCGGCGTGTGGGCGACGCTCATGCAGCAGATGCAGAGCTGGTCCGACGGCTTCATTGTGGGGATCTGAGTTCATGAGCGACACGAACACCACGGGCACCGGCACGGCCGCCGCCGAGCGCGAGCAGCGGCGCGTCGACGACGCGGCCGGCGAGCGGCTCTCCACCGCGCCCCGCGAGGAGCGCCCCGAGACCGGTGCGGCCGTCCCCGCCATGGGGGTGATCGGCTGGGCCCGCTGGTTCTGGCGTCAGCTCACCTCGATGCGGGTCGCGCTGATCCTGCTCTTCCTGCTCTCCCTCGGCGCCATCCCCGGCTCGCTGATCCCGCAGACCAGCGTGGACGACATGAAGGTCGCGGACTTCAAGGAGCAGCACACCACCCTCACGCCGATCTACGAGAAGTTCCAGCTCTTCGACGTCTACAGCTCGGTGTGGTTCTCCGCGATCTACATCCTGCTGTTCGTCTCGCTCATCGGCTGCATCGTGCCGCGCACCGGCCAGTTCGTCGGCCAGCTCCGCAGCCGTCCGCCGGGCGCCCCCAAGCGGCTGACCCGGCTGCCCGCGTACACCACGTGGCGCACCGGGGCCGAGCCCGAGGAGGTCCGCGAGGCGGCCCTCGGCGTGCTGGGCAAGCGGCGCTTTAGGGCGCACACGGTGGGCGACGCGGTCGCCGCGGAGAAGGGCTACCTCCGCGAGGCCGGGAACCTGGTCTTCCACATCGCGCTGATCGTGATGCTGGTCGCCTTCGCCGCCGGGCAGCTCTTCAAGTCCGAGGGCGGCAAGCTCGTCGTGGAGGGCGACGGCTTCTCCAACACGCTCACCCAGTACGACAACTTCAAGTCCGGCTCGCTCTACGACCCGGACACGATGGCCCCCTTCAGCTTCGTCCTGGACGACTTCGTCGGTACGTACGAGGAGAGCGGCCCGCAGCGCGGCACGCCCCGCACCTTCGAGGCCCGGGTGAAGTACACCGAGGGCGCCGAGGGGCCCGAGCGCAAGGCCGTCATCCGCGTCAACGAACCGCTCGTCGTGGACGGCACCAAGGTCTATCTGATCGCCCACGGTTACGCCCCGGTCGTCACCGTCCGGGACGGCAGGGGCAACGTCGTCTCGCGGAGCCCCGTACCGCTGCTGCCGATCGACAACAACATCACCTCGACCGGCGCGATCAAGGTGATGGACGGCTACCGCGACAAGGACGGCGTCAAGACGCAGCTCGGCTTCAAGGCCTTCTTCGTGCCGACCTTCGCGGGCGAGGGCCAGGGCCAGATGTTCTCGCAGTTCCCCGGCGCGGAGTACCCGGTGCTGGCGCTGAGCGCCTACAGCGGCTCCCTCGGGGTGGACTCCGGGCTGCCGCAGAACGTGTACCAGCTCGACACGTCCAAGATGAAGGAGTTCAAGGGCGAGGACGGCGAGCTGCTCAAGAAGATGATGCGCCCCGGCGAGAAGCTGGACCTGCCGGACGGCGGCGGCTCGATCACCTTCGAGGGCATCGAGGAGTGGGCGAGCTTCCAGATCTCGCAGCAGCCGGGCAACGGGCTCGCGCTCGGCGGTTCCATCGCCGCCGTCGCCGGACTCGCCGCGTCGCTGTTCATCCAGCGCCGCCGGGTGTGGGTCCGGGCGGTCCGGGGTCCGGACGGGGTGACCGTCGTGGAGATGGCGGGCCTGGGCCGCAGCGAGTCCGCGAAGCTCCCCGAGGAGCTGGGCGACCTCGCGGCCGCCCTCATCACGACGGCGCCGGTCGCCCCCGCCGCCACGGAGGAACCGGACCCGCCCGCATCCACCGACGCGGACACCACGAACGAGGCCGGGAGCCGGCCCGTACACCCTGCTGAAGCACCTGCCGAAGGGGCTGAGAAGTGAATCTCGCCGCCGCAACCAACGAGAGCCTGGCGCACACCAGCAATGTGCTGATCTATTCGTCGATGGCCGTCTACACCCTGGCCTTCTTCGCACACATCGCGGAGTGGGTCCTCGGCAGCCGCAGCAAGGTCGGCCGCACCGCCGCCGCGCTGTCCGGCGCCGAGGCCGGTGGCTCCGCCGCCTCCCCGGTGGTGGTCGCCCAGGGCGGCTCCACCGCCGTGCTGGAGCGCCCCGAGGTCATCACCCGCGCCGCCGCCGGGGCCCGGGACGTGCCGGACGGTCCGGGAGCCGCGGGCGGCACGTTCAAGGGCGACCTGTGGGGCCGGATCGCGGTCTCGCTGACCGTGGTGGCCTTCGCCGTGGAGGCGGGCGGTGTCGTCACCCGCGCCCTGTCGGTGCAGCGGGCCCCCTGGGCCAACATGTACGAGTTCTCGATCACCTTCTCCACGGTGGCGGTCGGCGCGTACCTGGTGCTGCTCGCGCTGAAGAAGAACGTCCGCTGGATCGGGCTCCCGCTGGTCACCACGGTCCTGCTGGACCTCGGCATCGCGACCACGACGCTCTACACCGACAGCGACCAGCTGGTGCCCGCGCTCCACTCGTACTGGCTGTGGATCCACGTCTCGACCGCGATCATCTGCGGCGCCGTCTTCTACCTCGGCGCGGTCGGCACGGTGCTCTACCTCTTCCGCGACAGCTACGAGAGCAAGATCGCCTCCGGCGGTACGCCCGGCAGGTTCGCGGCCTCGGTCATGGAGCGGCTGCCCTCCGCCTCGTCGCTGGACAAGTTCGCGTACCGGATCAACGCGGCGGTCTTCCCGCTGTGGACGTTCACGATCATCGCGGGCGCGATCTGGGCGGGCGACGCCTGGGGCCGGTACTGGGGCTGGGACCCCAAGGAGGTCTGGTCCTTCATCACCTGGGTCGCCTACGCCGCCTACCTGCACGCCCGCGCCACCGCCGGCTGGAAGGGCCGCAAGGCCGCCTACCTGGCGCTGATCGCCTTCGCCTGCTGGCTGTTCAACTACTACGGCGTGAACATCTTCGTCACCGGTCTGCACTCCTACGCCGGGGTCTGAAGCCCCTGTACGCACGAAGGCGCCCCGGACGGGTCTCCGTCCGGGGCGCCTTCGTGTGCCGTCAGCCCAGCGGGGTGTCCAGGACCGCCTTGCGGTGGCTGAACGTCTCCAGGGAGTAGCGGCCGTGGTAGTTGCCCATGCCGCTCTCGCCGACCCCGCCGAACGGCAGGTCGGAGACGGTCAGATGGGCCAGCGGCAGCCCCATGCCGACCCCGCCCGAGGACGTCTCGGCCAGCAGCCGCTCGCGTACGGCGGGGGAGTCGGTGAACGCGTACAGGGCCAGCGGCTTGTCCCGGTCGTTGATGAAGCCGATCGCCCCGTCCAGGCCGTCCACCGTCACCAGCGGCAGGATCGGGCCGAAGATCTCCTCGCCCATCACGGGTGCGTCGGGTGCGACATCGGCCAGGACGGTCGGCGCGATGTACCTCGTGTCCCGGTCGTGGGCGCCGCCGGTCACCGTACGGCCGGAGTCCAGCAGGCCCGTCAGCCGGTCGAAGTGGCGCTCGTTGACGATCCGCCCGTACTCCGGGTGCTCGGCCGGGTCCTCCCCGTACAGCCCCTCCACCGCCGCCGCCAGCGCCTTGGCGAGGGCCGGGGCGGTCTCCGGGTCCGTCAGCACGTAGTCGGGGGCCACACAGGTCTGGCCGGCGTTGATGAACTTGCCCGAGGCGATCCGGCCGGCCACCGTCTTCAGGTCCGTGTCCCGGTCGACGAAGGCCGGGGACTTGCCGCCCAGCTCCAGGGTGACCGGGGTGAGGTGCTTGGCGGCGGCCGTCATGACGATCCGGCCGACCTTGCCGTTGCCGGTGTAGAAGATGTGGTCGAAGTGCTGCTCCAGCAGGGCGGTGGTCTCCTCGACCGCGCCCTCCACGACCCCGACCGCATCCGTGTCCAGGTACCGGGGCAGCAGCCGGGCCAGGGCCGCGGAGGTCGCGGGCGCCAGCTCGCTGGGCTTGACCACCACGCAGTTCCCCGACGCCAGGGCGCCCACGACCGGGGCGAGCAGCAGCTGCACCGGGTAGTTCCAGGGCGCGATGACCAGGACGACGCCGAGCGGGTCCAGCACGGTCTGCGCGGTGGCGCCGGTGGGGGCGAGATGCGGCGGTACGGGGGCGGGTTCGGGCCGCAGCCACTCGGCGAGGTGCTCCAGGGTGTGGTCGGTCTCGCGGACGGTGAAGTCGATCTCGGTCCGGTACGCCTCCTTGCGGCTCTTGCCCAGGTCGGCGTGGAGGGCGTCGGCGAGGTCGTCGCCGTGCTCGGTGAGCAGGGCGCGCAGCCGCTCCAGCTGACCGGTGCGCCAGGCGAGATCCTTGGTGCGGCCGGTGCGGAAGGTGGCGCGGAGGCGGGCGACGAGCTCGGCGGGGGTTTCGGAGGGTGCCTCGGTGGGGGTGGCGGGCATGGGGGGCTCCTAAAGAGGGGCACGCGTGCCCTTGAGAGGGTCACGCGTGCGGTGCCTGCTTCTGTTGTTACCCCTTCGAGGATGGCCGACGCCGCCCCCGGGACGCGCTCACCGCGCCGGTCGGAAAGATCACCCCTGCCGGCGGGAACAGGCCGTCAGGAACAGCCGGTCAGAAAGACCCCGGCGGGAACGGCCCGTCAGGAGGTGGGCGGGGTCTTGTCGTCGGGGCTCGTACCGCCGTCGCGGTGCCCCCGCTCCTCCTCGGCCTTCTTGGCCTCGGCCTCCGACTCGGCCTTCTTGTCGTCCTTGAGCGACTTGAGGAAGTCGGGGTTGTCGTCCGGGGCGACCCACTGCTGCCGCCTGCCCGGCTGCCACGAGGAGGGCCCGCTGCCCCCGGCCGCGCCGTGGCGCACCTTGCCGGCGATGAGCCAGCCGACCGAGCCGACGACCCAGAACAGCAGGATGATGAAGACCCAGGCGATCTTGGGCAGGTGCTTGGTGTCCTCCTCCGAGGTGTTCAGGCAGTCGATGAAGGCGTAGATCATCAGAGCCAGCGGCAGGATGAACATCAGGGCTCTCATGGCGCGTCCCCCAGTGGAGCGGCGGCGGGGCTCGGTGTTCCCCCGGTGTCGCCGCCAGGGTACCGGCTGGCCGCCGGGAATCCCGGGCCAGGAGCCGGGGGAGCCCCGGCGGGGCCGCGCGGACGGGGATGACAAACTGGACCGCATGGCTTACGACGATCTCCGCTCCCTGCTCCGGGCTCTTGAACGCGATGGTGATCTCAAGCGCGTCAAGGCCGAGGTCGACCCTCACCTGGAGGTCGGCGAGATCGTCGACCGGGTGAACAAGGCGGGCGGCCCCGCCCTGCTCTTCGAGAACGTCAAGGGGTCCTCGATGCCCCTGGCCATGAACGTCTTCGGCACCGACCGGCGCCTGCTCAAGGCGCTCGGGCTGAAGTCGTACAGCGACATCAGCGACAAGATCGGCGGGCTGCTGAAGCCGGAGCTGCCGCAGGGCTTCGTCGGCGTACGGGAGGCCTTCGGCAAGCTCGGCTCGATGGTCCACGTGCCGCCGAAGAAGGTGAAGTCCGACGACGCGCCGGTCCAGGAGGTCGTGCTGAAGGGCGACGACGTCGACCTGGACCGGCTGCCCGCGCTCTTCACCTGGCCCGGCGACGGCGGCTCCTTCTTCAACCTGGGCCTCACCCACACCAAGCACCCCGAGACCGGCGTCCGGAACCTGGGGCTCTACCGGCTCCAGCGCCACGACAGGCGCACCATCGGGATGCACTGGCAGATCCACAAGGACAGCGCCAACCACTACCAGGTCGCCGCCCGGCGCGGTGAGCGGCTGCCCGTCGCCATCGCCTTCGGTGCGCCGCCCGCCGTGACGTACGCCTCCACCGCGCCGCTGCCCGGGGACATCGACGAGTACCTCTTCGCCGGGTTCGTCCAGGGCAAGCGGATCGAGATGGTCGACTGCAAGACCGTGCCGCTCCAGGTCCCGGCCCAGGCCGAGGTGGTCATCGAAGGGTGGCTGGAGCCGGGCGAGATGCTGCCGGAGGGCCCGTTCGGGGACCACACCGGCTTCTACACCCCGCAGGAACCGTTCCCCGCACTGACCATCGACTGCGTCACCATGCGGAAGCGGCCGCTGCTCCAGTCCATCGTGGTGGGCCGCCCGCCGACCGAGGACGGGCCGCTGGGCCGGGCCACGGAACGGTTCTTCCTGCCGCTGCTGAAGATCATCGTGCCGGACATCGTGGACTACCACCTCCCCGAGGCGGGCGGTTTCCACAACTGCGCGATCGTCTCGATCGACAAGAAGTACCCCAAGCACGCGCAGAAGGTGATGAGCGCCATCTGGGGTGCGCACATGATGTCGCTGACCAAGCTGATCGTGGTCGTCGACTCCGACTGCGACGTCCACGACCTGCACGAGGTCGCCTGGCGGGCGCTCGGCAACACCGACTACGCCCGGGACCTCACGGTCACCGAGGGCCCGGTCGACCACCTGGACCACGCCTCGTACCAGCAGTTCTGGGGCGGCAAGGCGGGTATCGACGCCACCCGGAAGCTGCCCACGGAGGGCTACACCCGGGACGGGGGCTGGCCCGAGATGGTCGAGTCCGACCCGCAGACGGCGGCGAAGGTCGACCGCCGTTGGAAGGAGTACGGGCTGTGAGCAGCGCGGCAGAAGCGGCGGCGTCCGTCCCCGGCTCCGCGCCCGCCGACAGCAAGGTCAAGTCCTTCCTCCGGCTGGTGATGATCGAGCACTCGGTCTTCGCGCTGCCCTTCGCCTACATCGCCGCGCTGACCGCGATGTTCCAGCTGGACGGCACGATCCACTGGGGCGTCCTGCTGCTCGTGACGCTCGCGATGGTGGGGCTGCGGACGTTCGCGATGGCCGCGAACCGGATCATCGACCGGGAGATCGACGCCCGTAACCCGCGTACGGCCGGGCGTGAGCTGGTCACCGGCGCGGTGTCGGTGAAGTCGGCCTGGACGGGGGCGCTCGTCGCGCTCGCCGTCTTCCTGGGCGCCGCCGCCCTGCTCAACCCGCTCTGCCTGGCGCTGGCGCCGCTCGCGGTGGTGCCGATGGTGGTCTATCCGTACGGCAAGCGGTTCACGAACTACCCGCACGCCATCCTGGGACTGGCGCAGGCCATCGGGCCGATCGGCGCCTGGCTCGCGGTGACCGGCTCCTGGTCGTGGGACGCGGTGATCCTGGGGCTGGCCGTCGGCATCTGGATCGGCGGCTTCGACCTGATCTTCGCCTGCCAGGACGTCCAGGCCGACCGGGCCCACGGGGTGCTCTCCTTCCCGGCGCGCTTCGGTATCCCGGCGGCGCTGTGGGGCGCGCGGGTCTGTCACGTGGTCACGACGGGGCTGCTGGTCTGGTTCGGCCTGGCGACGGACGCCGAGCTCTTCTACTGGGTCGGCATGGTGATCGTCGCGGTGGCGTTCGTCTACGAGCACCGGGTGGTGCGGCCGCACGACCTGTCCCGGCTGAACCGCGCCTTCTTCTCCGTCAACGGCTTCATCGGCATGGCGCTCTTCGCCTGCGCGCTGCTCGACCTGCTGGTGCGCGGTCTGACCCCGTGAGCCCGCTCCCGGGCGCGCGGGTCAGACCGTGACCAGGTTGTCCGGGCCGCGATGCGTGGGCGGACGGCGGAAGAAGAAGGCCGCCGCCACGCCGCCTATGAGGCCGAAGAGGTGGCCCTGCCAGCTGACGCCCGACTCGGTGGGCAGGACGCCCCAGAGCAGCGAGCCGTAGACCACGGCGACCCCGATGCCTATCAGGACGTCCCAGGGCCGGCGGTCCACGAAGCCCCGGACCAGCAGATAGCCCAGCAGCCCGAAGACCACGCCGGAGGCGCCGAGCGTCACCGTGTACGACGGGGCGGTCAGCCAGACGCCGACGCCGCTGACCAGGATGACCGTCACGACGACGGCGGCGAATCTGCGCAGCCCGCCGAGGGCGGCGATGAAGCCGAGGACCAGCAGCGGGACGCTGTTGGAGGCGACGTGCTCCCAGCCGCTGTGGAGGAACGCGGCGGGCACCACGTCGCGCAGCTCGGCGACCTCGCGCGGGCTGATGCCGTAGGTGTCCAGAGCGTTTCCGGTCGCCACGTCGATGCCTTCGAGGATCCACAGCAGAGCGACCCAGCTCACCATCAGGATCCCGGCCGTGAGCGCGCGTGCGCCGCCGGTCGGGGTGGAGCCCGTGCCGCGGCCGGTTGTCCAGTAGTCGCCCATGGTCTGCCCCTGCCCCCGGGTTGCCGTCATCTGTGGAACGTCCCGGACGGCCGCCCGGTTCCGGGTGCGGGGCGTCGGGGCGCGCCGGATAGGCTCGTTGATGTGGAATCCGGGACTTCAGTGACTCATCAGCGGCGGCGGCCTTGGATTGTCGGGGTGTCCGGTGCTTCGGGGACCCCGTTCGCGGCCGCCGTCCTGCGCGGGCTGCTGGCGGGCGGCGAGAGCGTGGACCTGGTGGTGAGCCGGGCCTCGCGTCTCACCCTGCTGGACGAGACCGGCATCGCGTTCCGGGACGGGCACTGGCGCGAGGACCTGCGCTGTTGGCTGGATCGTGGCGCCGACGGGAAGCCGGACGCGTTCGCGGTGGGCGACGCGGAGCTGGAGCGCGTACGCCACTGGCCGGCCGGTGACCTGGCCGCCGGGCCGTCCTCCGGGTCGTACCCGGCGAAGGGGATGCTCATCGTGCCGGCCTCGACGGCCTGTGTGGCCGGAGTGGCGCTCGGTCTGTCGAAGGATCTGCTCCAGCGGGCCGCGAGCGTGACGCTCAAGGAGCGCCGTCCGCTCGTCGTCGCGGTCCGTGAGACCCCGCTGAGCGGCCAGACGCTGAAGCAGATGGTGGCCCTGGACGAGGCGGGCGCCGTGGTGCTGCCCGCCTCTCCGGCGTTCTACGCGGGCGCGACGCACATCCAGGACCTGGTGGACTTCGTCGCGGGGCGGGTGCTGGACGCGGCCGGGGTGGAACACCGGCTGTACCGCCGCTGGGAGGGAGAGCTCGGTGGCGGCTCCCGCAGCCCGGAGGGCTGACAGGCCGGAGCGGACCGAGCGTCGTGGGTCAGCGCTTCTTGGCGGTGCGCGGCGCGTGGGTCTTGTCGACGCGGCGCGCGGCGGCGGGCTGGTGGGCACGCGAGCGGTTGGCCAGGTCCTGCAGCTCGCGCATCCGGGCGTAGGCCATCTCGATCGTGTACACGGTGAAGTTCACTCCTGAAGATTCGAAAGCGTTTCTTGGATGTTCTAGAAGATTTGCAGGGCCTGAGCCCTACATGCCTTAGATTCTACACGTAAACTCGCGGTACTGCTGAACAATGGAAGGCTTCAGTCATATGGACGCGGTGGACAGGCAGCTCATCCAGGCCCTCAGGGAGAACGGCAGGGCCTCGTACGCCGAGCTGGGACGGCTCGTGGGGCTCTCCGGGCCCAGCGTCACCGACCGCATCAACCGGCTGGAAACCGCCGGTGTCATCACCGGCTACCGCGCCACCGTCGATTCGGCCTCGCTCGGCCTCGGCGTCACCGCGCTGATCGGGATCTCGCTCTCGGACGCGGCCGACCACGAGGACGTGGCGCGCCGGCTGAAGGACCTCGCGGAGATCGAGGACTGCTGGTTCATCGCGGGCGACGACTCGTACATGCTCAAGGTCCGGGTCGGTGACGTGGACGGTCTGGAGCGGACGATCCGGCGCCTGAGCGGTACGAAGGGCGTCTCGCGGACCCGTACCACGATCGTGCTCTCCACCAAGTGGGAGAACCGGGTCGGGGAACTCCCCGAGGAGCCGTAGGCGCAGAGCGCCGTACAAGGGGGCCCCATCCACCCGAAGGGTGGGGGAGTACCGTTGGCGAGGTCTGTTGTACGGAGGAAATGGGAGGCGGCCAGGTGGACGCGGGACTCAAGCGCGAGCTGGAGCAGAAGGTCCGGGCCGGCGAGCGGCTGACCCGCGAGGACGGGATCGCGCTCTACGCGTCCGACGACCTGGCGTGGCTCGGCGGGCTGGCGCACGAGGTGCGCACCCGTAAGAACGGCGACGTGGTGCACTTCAACGTCAACCGCCACCTCAACATGACCAACGTGTGCACCGCCTCGTGCGCGTACTGCTCGTTCCAGCGCAAGCCGGGCGAGAAGGACGCGTACACGATGCGGATCGAGGAGGCCGTCAGCCTCGCCAAGGCGATGGAGGGCGAGAACCTCACCGAGCTGCACATCGTCAACGGGCTCCACCCCAACCTCCCGTGGCGCTACTACCCGCGCTCGCTCAGCGCGCTGAAGGAAGCCCTGCCGGACGTGGCGCTGAAGGCGTTCACGGCGACGGAGATCCACCACTTCGAGACCATCTCGGGCCTCACCGCCTCCGAGATCCTCGACGAGCTGATCGAGGCCGGGCTGGAGTCGCTGACCGGCGGCGGCGCGGAGATCTTCGACTGGGAGGTCCGCCAGCACATCGTCGACCACCGCACCCACTGGGAGGACTGGTCGCGCATCCACCGGCTCGCGCACGAGAAGGGGCTCAAGACCCCGGCGACGATGCTGTACGGGCACATCGAGGAGCCCCGTCACCGCGTCGACCACGTGCTGCGGCTGCGGGAGATGCAGGACGAGACCGGCGGCTTCCAGGTCTTCATCCCGCTGCGCTACCAGCACGACTTCGTGGACATGAAGGACGGCAAGATCCGCAACAAGCTCCAGGCGCGGACCACGATGGCGACCGGCGCCGAGGCGCTGAAGACCTTCGCCGTCTCCCGGCTGCTGTTCGACAACGTGCCGCACGTCAAGGTCTTCTGGGTGATGCACGGCGTGCAGACCGCGCAGCTCGCGCTCCAGCACGGCGCGGACGACATGGACGGCTCGGTCGTCGAGTACAAGATCACGCATGACGCCGACGACTTCGGTACGCCGAACAAGCTCGGCCGCGAGGACCTGCTGGACCTGATCCGCGACGCCGGTTTCCGGCCGGTCGAGCGGAACACGCGGTACGAGATCCTGCGCGAGTACCCGGGCCCGGAGGCGGACCGGCGCGAGTCGCCGCAGCCGATGCGGGTCTGAGCCGAGCCGCGTCACGGTCCGCGCGGAAGTAGTGCGTGTGAAAGCCCCGGCCGCCGTCCCCGGCCGGGGCTTTCCGCATTCCGGAACAGGTTGAGCCCGCCACGAGGTAATAGTTAATGTGACCCTATGGCACTTACCTTCGAGCTGGATCCCGCGTTCTCGCCCGCCCTGCGCGACGGCATCACCGCCCTGTGGGCCGATGTCACCAACGCCGGCGGCGCCGTCGGATTCGTCCCGCCCGTCACGGCCGACGAGGTCCGGCCCGACCTGCTCAAGCACCTTCTCGCCATCGAGCAGGGCCGCGCCCGGCTGCTCGTCGGCCGCGACGAGGGCGGCGCGGTCGCCGCCACCGCCTTCCTCACCCTCAACGACCACCGGCTGATGAACCACTGGCTCTGGCTCTACACCGTCATGGTCCACCCCCGCCACCAGGGCAAGGGGTACGGCCGCGACCTCATGGCCGCCGCCGCCGACGCGGCCCGCTCCATCGACGGCATCGAGGCGATCCGCCTCACCTGCCGCGGCGGCACCGGCGCCGACCGCTTCTACGCCGCCTGCGGCTACAAGGAGGTCGGCCGGGTCCCGGGCGGCATCCGGGTCGCCCCGGGCGACGACCGCGACGACATCGTCATGCTGCTCCCGCTCGGCCCGGCGGCCGTCTGAGCCGCGGGCGGCCGTCCGTACCGGGAGAAGCGCGGTGCCGCGAGAAGGTCACCCCGCGACAAGGCCACCTCGGGAGAAGGGCGCCCGGCGGCAAGGGCGCCCGGGAACCCCCTGAACCCTGAGAATTCGGGCCATGCTTCACTGGACGGGCAGGACTGTGTCGAGAGTTCGGTCGAGAGTTCATGAGAAGAGAGGGCCTGCTGTGTCCGCTGCCAAGCCGAGCGCAATGATCCGGTACACGGCGTTGCGCCTGTTGATCTTCGTCGGCTGCTTCTTCGTCGCCGGTGTCGCCGTCCACTTCGGCCTGGTGCCCGCCGGCCTCGGCGGCTCCAACATGGTCTGGGTGGTCCTGCTCGGCCTCCTCCTCTCCGCCCCGCTCAGCTACGTACTGCTGCGCAAGCAGCGCGACGAGATGTCCGCGCAGATCGTCTCCACGGTCGACCGGACCAAGGCGCGCCTCGACGCCAACCGCACCCGTGAGGACGCCGTTCAGTAAGCTTCCTCACACGCGCGCCCCTCGCGGGCCGCGCCCCGTGAACCTTCCCCCGGGACCCCAGGCCGGAGCCGAGCGCTCCAGCACTGGGGTTTCGGCGTTTCCAGGGCGCCGGGAGGGGGTTTGCCTCCCCTCCCATGGCCTTTGCCCCATCTCTCACGCTCAAAGAAAGGCTTTGGGGACCTCAAAGCCGGAGTGTTAACGTATTGGACATGAAGACAGCAGTGCGCCTCCGTCATGCCGCGAGCATCCCGCTCGTGGCGCGCCTGCATGTCGATCTCTGCCGCTGTATGTCCGCGGTCTGTTGCCGCAACGTCTGATACGGCATCATGCAGCGGCGCCGCCCCTGACGCGGGCGCCGCGATCCCGTCCCCGTTCCACCGCACGTCCGTACGTCTGTCCTCGTACGTCCCGATGCGTCCCCACTGGAGTGTGTCCGTGTCCGCGAATTCCGCGTCCGCCGCCCCCGAGGCCGAGCAGCCGTCCACCGGCTCCGGCCCCGGTTCCCGTATACCCAAGTTCCCCTTCTGGGCCCAGATCGTCGCCGGTCTGGTCCTCGGTGTCCTGCTCGGCTGGATCGCCCGCAGCCAGGACGCCTCATGGCTCGTCACCACGCTCGACCAGGTCGGCTCGATCTTCGTCCAGCTGCTGAAGCTGGCCGTCGCCCCGCTGGTCTTCTTCGCGATCCTGGTGTCGATCACCAACCTGCGCAAGGTCAACAACGCCGCCCGGCTGGCGACCAGCACCCTGCTCTGGTTCATGATCACGTCGCTGATCGCGGTCGCCATCGGCCTCATCATCGGCCTGGTGACCAACCCCGGCGCCGGCACCGGCCTGACGCCGAAGGACGGCGAGCTGCCCTCGCGCACCGGCAGCTGGATCGACTTCCTGACCGGCATCATCCCGAGCAACGTGATCACGCCGTTCACCGATCTCAACGTGCTCCAGATCGTCTTCATGGCGGCCGTCGCCGGTATCGCGGCCCTCAAGCTCGGCGACAAGGCCCAGCCGATCCTGACGCTCAGCCAGTCGATCCTGGAGCTGCTCCAGAAGGCCCTGTGGTGGGTCATCCGCCTCGCCCCGATCGGCACCGTCGGCCTCATCGGCTACGCGATCGCCGACTACGGCTGGGAGCTGATCGGCAAGTACGCGACGTTCACCGCCGACGTCTACATCGGCTGCCTCCTGGTGATGTTCGGCGTCTACCCGCTGCTCCTGGCCACCGTCGCCAAGGTCAGCCCGCTGCAGTTCTTCAAGGGCGCCTGGCCCGCGATCCAGCTCGCCTTCGTCTCCCGCTCCTCGGTCGGCACCATGCCGGTCACCCAGCGGGTCACCGAGCGCCTCGGCGTTCCGAAGGAGTACACCTCCTTCGCCGTCCCGTTCGGCGCGACCACGAAGATGGACGGCTGCGCCGCGATCTACCCGGCGCTGGCGGCGATCTTCATCGCCCAGATCTTCGACGTCCAGCTGGGCATCGGTGACTACATCCTCATCGCCTTCGTCTCGGTGATCGGCTCGGCGGCCACCGCCGGTCTCACCGGCGCGACGGTCATGCTGACCCTGACCCTCTCCACGCTGGGCCTCCCGCTGGAGGGTGTCGGCCTGCTGATGGCCATCGACCCGATCGTGGACATGATCCGCACCGCCGCCAACGTGACCGGCCAGGCGGTGGTCCCGGTCATCGTCGCGGCCCGCGAGAAGATCCTCGACCACGGCAAGTACAACTCGCCCTCGTCCTCCCCGATCGACGCGTTCGGCCCGTCCGACGACGACACCGCCGACCGGGACGGGAGCGACGACAAGGAACGGCGGTCCGCGGTTCCGGTCAACGCCTAGCGGCCCCGCCGGCCCGTACGGCCCTGAGCGCCCCTGGTCCTCCCCCTCGCGAGGTGGACCGGGGGCGCTCTCGCGTCCGAGGGCGCCTTCGCGTCAGGTCGTGTGAGCGGCCCGGCCCGGCCCGCCGTACCCTTGGGCCGGGGAGCAGGACCGTGGGGCGGGAGGGAGTCGGACGTGGGTGCTGTGAAGAGCAAACGGATGCCACGCGCCGTGCGTGAGCGGCAGATGATGGACGCCGCGGTGCAGACCTTCGGTCAGCGCGGTTACCGGGCCACCTCGATGGACGAGATCGCGGAGCTGGCCGGCGTCTCCAAGCCGTTGGTCTACCTCTACCTGAACTCCAAGGAGGACCTCTTCTCCGCCTGCATCCGGCGCGAGGCGAAGGCCCTGGTGGAGGCGGTGCGGGCCGGGGTGGACCCGGAGCTGCCCGCCGACGGCCAACTCTGGTCGGGGCTGCGGGCGTTCTTCACCCACACCGCCGAGAACCCGGACGGCTGGGCGGTGTTGCACCGCCAGGCCCGCTCGCACGGGGAGCCGTTCGTCGGCGAGGTCATGGTGATGCGCGACGAGATCGTTGCGTTCGTGACGGGCCTGATCGGCGCTGCCGCCCGCGAGGCGCACCGCGATCCCGCCCTCGCGGACCGGGACGTGGCGGGCCTCGCGCAGGCCCTGGTGGGGGCCGCCGAGTCGCTGGCGGGCTGGGCCAACGACACCCCGGACGTCTCGGCGAAGGAGGCGGCGGCGACGCTGATGAACTTCGCCTGGGCGGGCCTGGAGAACCTGATGCACGCCCGCCCCTGGCAGCCTCCGGCGGACGCCTCGTAGCCCCGCGGAGCGGCGTACGGGGTCAGAGCGGCTGGATGCGGGGGCGCAGGAGGCAGAACTCGTTGCCTTCCGGGTCGGCCAGGACGTGCCAGCTCTCGGTGCCGGTCTGGCCGACGTCGGCGGGTCCGGCGCCGAGGGCGAGGAGCCTCTCCAGCTCGGCGTCCTGGTCGCGGTCGGTGGCGTTGACGTCGATGTGCAGCCGGACCTTCCCGGTCCGCGGCTCGCTGTTGGGGCTCAGGACGACGGTGGGCTGCGGGCCGCCGAAGCCGACGCCGGGCGGCCCGATCTCGATGGATCCGTCGTCCTCCCGGCCGAGTTCGACGTAGCCGAGGACCTCGCTCCAGAAGGCGGCGAGCCGCTCGGGGTCCGCGGCTTCGATGACCAGTTCACTGATGCGGCATGCCATGGCGGCCAGTGTAGGGAGCGAGGCCGGTGCGGGGCCCCCGGCGGCTCAGAAGCCCCGGGTCACCACCCCGGTGAGGTGCACGCGCCCGCTCCCGCTCCGCAGGGCGAAGGCCTCTCCCGCCGGGTCGGCCGCGTACGTCACGGTGGCGGGCAGCAGGACGGGGGCCTCGAACTCGGCCCGTACGGTACGGATGCCGCCGCCCTGTCCGTCGGCCTCGGCCAGGCAGCGGGCCACCGTCCACATGCCGTGCGCGATGGCCCGGGGGAAGCCGAAGAGGCGGGCGGTCAGGGGGTGGAGGTGGATGGGGTTACGGTCGCCGGAGACGGCTCCGTACCGCCGCCCGAGACCGGCGGGCAGCCGCCACTCGGCGACGGCGGGCAGGGCGAGGGGCGAACACTCGGTGCCGGCGGGCAGCGCGGGGGTCGAACACTCGGCGCCGGCGGGCAGCGCGGGGTCCGGAGACCTCTCCTCGCTCTTCCCGGCCGCCTCCGCTTCCCCGTTCTCCTCCGCCCCCGCACCCGCCTTCGTCGCGTGCCGTGACAGGTAGCCGCTGCGCGACTCCCACACCAGCTCCCCGCCCACCCGCGCCTCGGTCACCATGGTGACCTCGGTGCCGCGCCGGTGGGGCGTCAACTCCTCGGCGTACACCGTGAGTTCGAGCGCTTCGCCGGGCCGCACCGCCCGGTGGCCGCCTACCTCGATCCAGGTGTGGACGAGCCCGACGACCGGCAGCGGGAAGCCCCGCCCGGTCATCAGCCGCATGGCGAGCGGGAAGCCCAGGACATGGGGGTACGTGAGCGGGAGCGGCCCGGAGACGGTCGGCGGGAAGTGGCAGATCCGGCGGTACGCGGCCAGGGGGCCGGGCGCGGCGGGGGCCGCCGGGAGGGTGAGGCGGTCGGTGGGCAGGGTGGCGCCCGGCCGGCCGGCGTGCCTGAACGGGGAGGTGACGGCCCCGCGGACGAGGGAGGCGTTCAGTCCGGTCATCGCGCTCACGCTCCCAGCAGGCTCTGGCCGCAGACCCGCAGCACCTGGCCGTTGACGGCGGTGGAGTCGGGCTGGGCGAACCAGGCGACGGCCTCGGCGACGTCGACCGGAAGGCCGCCCTGGGAGAGGGAGTTCATGCGGCGGCCCGCCTCACGGATGAAGAAGGGTACGGCCGCCGTCATCTTCGTCTCGATGAAGCCGGGCGCGACCGCGTTGACCGTGACGCCGTGGTCGGCGGCGGCGCGTGGCCCCAGCGAGCGGACGAGGCCGATGATCCCGGCCTTGCCGGCAGCGTAGTTGGTCTGCCCGGTGTTGCCGGCGATGCCCGCGATGGAGGCGGTGGCGACGATCCGCCCGCCGCGCGTGACGGCACCCGCCTTGAGGAGTGCGTCGGTGGTGCGCAGGACGCTGTCCAGGTTGACCTCGATCACCGAGGCCCAGCGGTCGGCGGGCATGTTGGCGAGGCGGCGGTCGCGGGTGATGCCGGCGTTGTGGACGAGGACGGAGAGCCCGTCCGGCGCCGCCGCGGCGATGCGGTCGGCGGCGTCGGGCGCGGTGATGTCCAGCGGGAGCGCGGTGGCGCCGAGGCGGTCGGCGGTGCGTACCAACTCGCCCTGGGCCTGCGGAACGTCCAGGGCGATCACCCGCGCCCCGTCGCGGGCCAGCACCGAGGCGACGGCCGCGCCGATGCCCCGGGCGGACCCGGTGACCAGGGCGGTGCGGCCGGTGAGGGGGGCGGCCCGGTCGGCGACGGGGTCGGGGGTGGCGGTGGTGAGCTCGATGACCTGGCCGCTGACGTAGGCGGAGCGGGGGGAGAGCAGGAAGCGGAGGGTGGACCCGGCGGCCTGGGCCGTTCCGCCGGCCGGGATCCGCACCAGCTGGACGGTGGACCCGCGCCCGATCTCCTTGCCCAGCGACCGGACGAACCCCTCCAGGGCCTGTTGGGCGGCGGCCTGGTGGTGGTCGTCGGGGGACGGCACCGTACCGAGGACGACGATCCGTCCGCCCGGGGCGAGGGAGCGGACGACGGGGTGCAGGGCGGCGTGGACGTCACCGAGCCCGGCGGCGGTGGCGACCCCGGTGGCGTCGAGGACGATCGCGGCGGGCCGGTCGGCGCGCTCGGCCACCGGGAGCCCGGCCCCGGCCAGCACGTCCGCGACCTCCGTGGCCGCCGACGTCCCCGCCGTCAGGTGCAGCAGCGGCCCCTCCAGGCGCGGGGTCTCCAGGGTCCAGCGGCGCAGCGGGGCGGGCTGCGGCAGGCCGAGCCGGCGGGTGAGGAAGCGGCCGGGGGCTGTGCCGGTGAGGTGCAGATAGCGATCGGCCATTGTCCTGACTCCCTGCTCGGTCGTAGATTTACTCCAGAGTAAGGTTACTTAAGAGTCAGGAGCTGGTCGAGATGCACGATCCCGGACCGACCGAGACGAACCCGGCAGGGAGGGGCTGGTCACCATGACGAAGGAGCCCCGGCCGATCCCCCTCGCCCTGCCCCGCCCGCGCCGCGTCGCGGTCATCGGCGGCAGCCGCACCCCCTTCGCCCGCTCGGACGGCCCGTACGCGACCGCCTCCAACCAGGACCTGCTCACGGCCGCGCTCGGCGGGCTCGTGGAGCGGTATGGCCTCGCGGGGCAGCGGGTCGGCGAGTTCGTGGCGGGCGCGGTCCTCAAGCACAGCCGCGACTTCAACCTGGCCCGCGAGACCGTCCTCGGCTCCGCGCTGGACCCGCGCACACCGGCGTACGACATCCAACAGGCCTGCGGTACGGGCCTCCAGGCCGTGATCGCCGCCGCCAACAAGATCGCGCTCGGGGCGGTGGACTCGGCCATCGCGGGCGGCTCCGACACCGCGAGCGACGCCCCGCTCGGCGTCAACGACGACCTGCGCCACATCCTGCTCGCCGCCCGCCGCGCCAGGACGACGGGCGCCCGCGTCAAGGCCCTGTCCGCCGTACGCCCCCGCCACCTCGTCCCGGACATCCCGCGCAACGCCGAACCCCGCACGGGCCTCTCCATGGGCGAACACGCGGCCCGCACCGCCCGCGACTGGTCGGTCAGCCGTGAGGACCAGGACCACCTGGCGGCCACGAGCCACCAGCGCCTGGCGGCGGCGTACGAACGTGGCTTCCTGGACGACCTCGTCGTCCCGTACCGGGGCCTGACCCGCGACCAGAACCTCCGCCCCACCTCCACACCCGAGCAACTGGCCAAGCTGAAGCCGGTGTTCGGGACGGACCGCCCCGAGACGGCGACGATGACGGCGGGCAACTCCACCCCCCTCACGGACGGCGCGGCGACGGTCCTGCTGGCGAGCGAGGAGTGGGCGCGGGAGCACGGTCATCGCCCCCTCGCCTACCTCACCCTCTACGAGACGGCGGCCGTCGACCACGTGGACGGCGACGACGGCCTCCTCATGGCCCCGGCGTACGCGGTGCCGCGCCTGCTGGAGCGAGCGGGCCTGGGGATCGAGGACTTCGACCTGTACGAGATCCACGAGGCGTTCGCCTCCCAGGTGCTGGCCACCCTCGCCGCCTGGGAGAAGCAGGGCCTGGCCCCGCTGGACCGGACCCGCCTGAACGTGGCCGGCTCCTCGCTGGCCACCGGCCACCCCTTCGCCGCCACGGGCGCCCGGATCGTCGCAACGTTGGCCAAGCTGCTGGCGGAACGGGAGGCCCCGGGGCGGGGGCTGATCTCGATCTGCGCGGCGGGCGGCCAGGGGGTGACGGCGATCCTGGAACGCCCGTGACGCGACGGCTCTTCCCCTGCCCGTTGATGCGGTCGCCGCCGCTTGACTCCGAGGCGACTGCTTTCCCCCGAGCCCGGAGGCGACTGCTTTTCCTTGCCCCCCGAGGCGACTGCCTTCCCCCTGCCCCTGCCCTGCCCCTGACGCGACCGCCTTTCCTCTGCCCCTGCCCCTGACGCGATCACCCGCCCCTGCCCCCTGATGCGACCGCCTTCTGCGTGACCCCTGCCGGAGGGACGACCCGGCGACCCGACCCGCCCGACCCCCGCCACCGAGGAGCCGCACGTGTCAACGCCTTCAGCCGCCCCCGTAACCGCAACGCCAACTGCCCCCGCCACACCGGTTCTTGTGGAGCCGACGAAGACGAGAGGCCCGGACGGAAGGGTCCGGGAGGTCTCCGTACCGGCGTTCGCGCCCGCCGTCCTGCGGGGCTCGCTGGCGGAGATCCCGTTCGACAACGCCCGCGAGGCCCCGGCCGACGCGGTGCTGAGCCGCAAGGACGCCGAGGGCACCTGGCACGACGTGACCGCCGCCGACTTCGCCGCCGAGGTGGTGGCGGTGGCGAAGGGCCTGATGGCGGAGGGGCTGCGGGCGGGGGACCGGGTCGCGATCATGGCCCGGACGACGTACGAGTGGACGCTGCTGGACTTCGCCTCCTGGGCGGCCGGCCTGGTGACGGTCCCCATCTACCCCACCTCCTCCGCCTTCCAGGCCCGTTGGATCCTCCAGGACTCGGGCGCGGTGGCCTGCGCGGTCGAGACGAAGGAGCAGGGCCGGCTGATCAGCCAGGAGCGCAGGCAGCTGGGCGACCTGGCGCACCTGTGGCAGTTCGACACGGGGGCGATCGGCCACCTCAAGTCGCTGGGGAAGGACATCCCGGACGCGGAGGTGGCGGCCCGCCGCGCCACGTTGGAACCCGACAGCCCCGCCACCCTCATCTACACCTCGGGGACGACGGGCCGCCCCAAGGGCTGCGTCCTCACCCACGGCAACTTCTTCGCCGAGGTGGACAACGCGATAGAACTGCTCCACCCGGTCTTCAAGTCGGTGTCGAAGGACCCCGCCTCCACGCTCCTCTTCCTCCCGCTCTCGCACGTGTTCGGCCGGATGGTGGCGATCGGCTGCATGCGGGCGAGGGTGCGCCTGGGCCACGCGCCCTCCATCCAGACGGACGACCTGCTGGCGGACCTGGCGGGCTTCCGCCCGACCTTCCTCCTCGCCATCCCGTACGTGCTGGAGAAGGTCTACAACACCGGCCGGGCCACGGCCGAGAAGATGGGCCGGGCGTCCTCGTTCGACCGGGCGGCCCGCATCGCGCAACGCTACGGAAAGGCGGTCGAGGCCGCCGAACACGGCACGGGCCCCGGGCCGGGCCTCGGCCTGCGCGCGGCCCGCGCCCTGTACGACCCGCTGGTCTACCGCCGTATCCGGGCGGCGCTCGGCGGCAAGGTCCGGTACGTGATCTGCGGCGGCTCCCCGCTGGGCCGCCGGCTCGCCGCGTTCTACGAGGGCGCGGGCATCGGCATCTTCGAGGGGTACGGCCTCACGGAGACGACGGCGGCCCACACGGTGACCCCGCCCCTCAAACCCCGCCTGGGTACGGTGGGTTGGCCGCTTCCCGGTACGGCGGTACGCATCGCGGACGACGGCGAGGTGCTGCTGCGGGGCGGCCAGGTGTTCCGGGGCTACTGGGACACGGAACGCGCGGAACCCGTCCCGTACCTCCTGGACGGCGACTGGTTCCCCACGGGCGACCTGGGGTCCCTGGACGAGGACGGCTACCTGACGATCACGGGCCGCAAGAAGGACATCATCATCACGTCGGGCGGCAAGAACGTCACCCCGGCCCCCCTGGAGGACTGGCTCCGCGCCCACCCGCTGGTCAGCCAGTGCATGGTGGTCGGCGACAACCGCTCGTACATCACGGCCCTGATCACCCTGGAGCCGGACGGCCTCCAGCACTGGCGCCAGATGGTGAAGAAACAGGACGTGCCGCTACGGGAGTTGGTCCACGACGAGGAGCTGCGCACGTCCCTCCAGAAGGCGGTGGACGAGGCGAACCGCCTGGTCTCGCGCGCGGAGTCGATCCGGAAGTTCGTGGTCCTGCCGGTGGACTTCACGGAGGAACGGGGGCACTTGACGCCGTCGCTGAAGCTGAAGCGGGACGCGATCGCCCGGGACTTCACGGAGGAGATCGAGGGGCTGTACCGGCGGTGAGGGGGCGGCGCCTCGGCAGTCCTGGTGTCGACTCCGCGCCGAGCCGGGGACGGGGAGCGCGACGGCTGGGCGTCAGGGGCGATGACGACCAGACTCACGGTCCCTTCCCTTGAGTCGCACTCCCGATCTCGTCGTCGGAGGTCGGTGCGGCAAGGATCTGCGACGGTTTCTGGTTGAACTCGCGCGCCGTGGACTCCATGTCCTGCATGTTGCCACCTGGAGGGCGGCCCGGACGGGGCCCGCTGGACGGTGGAGTCATGCGCCGCTCGTATGCGGCTTGCGTACGGGTGGCGGGTGGGTGCGGCCACATCTGCGTAGTGGGGGCGGAAGTGCCGTACGGGGGTGGGCGAGCCTGGCCACAATCGGCCGCACGCGGTGCGTGAGGCCGGGCCACCAGGGCCGCTCACGTCACCCACCGCCACGAACTCGGGAGCGTGAGGTTTCATGATTCCAGGAAGACCCGGCCAGGGCGTCCCCCCGGCATACGCGCCCCAGCGCGCGGTGCTCCGGCGCCCGAGGGCCCCGCGCATCCTGGCCGCCGGACTCCTGGCCGCCGGCCTGACGGTCGCGGCCGGCCCCACCGCGACGGCGACCGGGACCGGGCCGGGGACGGCAACCACGACGGGGACCACGGCTGGGACCGGGACCGGGACCACAACGACGTCCGGGACCACGACCGCGCCCCGGAGCGGTACGGGCCGTGCCGCCCTCGGGACCTGTGCCGGCCCCACCCTCCAGACCCTCGACCGCCTCCCGGGCAGTTTCGCCGTGGTCAAGGCGCTGGGCAGCCCCGGCATCTCGGCGGGTTCCAGCGCCGACGTTCCGGTGTACTGGACCGGCGCGGAGGTCCACCGCGTCCCGATCCCGCCCGGGAACCTCGCGGGGGAGGTCACGGCGATCAACCGGCACGGGCTGATGGTCGGCACGCTCCGCAACCCGAGTACCAACGCGACGCAGGCGTTCAGCTTCCGTATCGGGAACGCCAAGGTGAGGCTGCTGCCGGGTGGCATCGCCGCCCACGACGTCAACGACTCCGGTGTCATCGCCGGGGTCGGCTCCGGCCACACCGCGGTTCTCTGGAAGAACAACACCGTGTTCCGCAGCCTCACGGTGGACACCGCCACCGGGGAGTACGGCGGCGCCTTCACGGCGGTCGGCATCAACAACGCCGGTACGGTCATCGGCGGCGGCACCCGGTACATCGAGGGCGAGTGGGTCGGCGTCGGGCTCCTCTGGAAGGCCGGTACGCCGGGTCACGCACGGACGCTGCTCCCGCAAGCCGCACCGAACGAGGGCTACTCCTCCGTGGCCACCGACATCTCCCGCGCGGGCCGCGTGGTGGGCCACCGCCTCTTCACCTGGGGCACCCAGGTCTACTGGGACCGCCCCTACACCCAGCCCCCCACCGACGTCGCCGGACTGCCGGGCCTCGGGGCCGAGGGCTACTTCACCGCGATCAGCCCGAACGGCCGCCTGACCGTCGGCTACGCACCCAACCGGTGGGCCGACCCCGGCGAGGAGCGCGGCGCCGCCCAGGTGTGGACCGGCGGCACGATGGTCAAGCTGCCGCGCCTGGACCCGCTGGGCACGGCGGAGGCGCACGCCGCCGCCGACGACGGCCGCATCGGCGGCTACGCCACGGGCCTCCCCGACCCGGAGGGGCCCGAGACCGCGTACCCGGTCATCTGGCGGTGCTCGTAAGGGACTTGAGGGGGCATGGCCACCCGGAGCAGCGGCCGGGGAGCCTGCTGCGGACGTCGGCGGTACGCACGGAGCCGGAGCCGGAGCCGGAGCAGGGGCCGGGGCCGGAGCAGGGGCCGGAGCAGGGACCGGGACCGGAGCCGGGCGGGGCACCGGTGCCCCGCCCGGGTCAGTGGGAAGGAGGGGCGGCGGTACGGGCCGGATGTCGTGGACCGAGGAACACCACGGAGCCGGAACCTTCGGGATCGGGATGGGTGACCTGCAACAAGGTACCCCCCCGCTGCCGTACCCGCCCGCTGCTGGCGGTGACGGACCCCGGCCGACCTCCGCCCCCGCCGCCGCCCCCGCCCCCCAGTGCAGCCGCCGTGACCGGCCGAGGCGCGGGCCCAGTTACCCCATTTCGCCCACATCGCGCATGCTCGCCGCATTTGCAACCATTGGGGAGGCGTCGACATGGGGACGACGCGGCACATCTCTCCAAGCAGGGCCGACCTAGGAGGAGCTTTGAGCGACTTCGAGAGTTCGAGCCGTCCGGACAGCGGAACGACGGCGACAGCGGCGCAGACCGCACGGGACAAGGCGAGTGAGGGCACCGATCTGGTGGCCGACAAGGCCGGTGACGTGGCGGGCACCGCCAAGGAACAGGCAGCCGATGTCGCGGGTGAGGCCACCGCACGGGCCCAGGACGTCGTGGGCGAGCTGCGGGACCGGCTGGAGGAACAGGCGCGCTCGCAGACGCAGCGCCTGGCGGACAACGTACGGCGACTGGCCGACGAACTGCACGACATGAGCCGGAACAGCGACGGCGACTCCTCCGCCGCAGGCGCGGTGAGGCAGATCGCGGACCGCGGGCACCAGGCCGCCTCCCGGCTGGAACACAGGGGTCCGGACGGGCTCCTCAGCGATCTTCAGGGCTTCGCCCGCCGCCGCCCCGGTGCCTTCCTCGCGGGCGCGGCGCTCGCGGGCTTCGCCACCGCGCGGCTCGCCAAGGGCGCCAAGTCCGCGGACGGCGGCGCCGGGCGCTCCGCGAGCGCGTCGGACGGCGGTACGGGCCGGGAAGCGCCGCGAGCCGGTACAGGCGGGGAAGCGCAGCAAGTAGGTACGGGCCGGGAGACGCCACGAGCCGGTACGGGCCAAGAGGTGCCGCAAGCCCCGGACACCCGCCCGACGCCGTCCTCACCGCCCCTCACTCCGTCCTACGGAGGAGGCATCGCACCAGGGCCGGTCCCGGTGAGCGACCCGTATCCGGATCGGCAGCAGCCGTAGAGGGGAGCCGAGCCGTGGTCACACCATCTTCGGAACACACCACCGCACAGCCGGGCGCACCGTCCGCCGGCTCCACCCGCGCACCGTCGGCGGACCCTTCCATCGGAGAGCTGGTCGGCGAGATCAGTGAAGACCTCACGCAGTTGGTGCGTGAGGAGATCGAACTGGCCAAGGCCGAGGTCAAGGAGAGCGCGACCAGGGCGGGCACGGCGGCGGGCATGCTCGCCGGCTCCGGTTACGCCGGGCACCTGGTGCTGCTCCTGGGCAGCCTGACGGCCATCTTCGGACTCGCGCACGTGGTCGACCTGGCCTGGGCCGCGCTGATCGTGACCGGGTTCTGGGCGATCGTGGGGGCCATTCTCTTCGTGGTCGGCCGCAAACGCCTCAAGACGGTCAGCGCCAAGCCCGAACGCACTGTGGAAACGCTGAAGGAGGACGCGCAATGGGCACGCAACCCGACGAGCTGAAGTCCGACGTGGAGGACACCCGGGCCCACCTCGCCCACAACGTGGACCGTCTCGCGGACAAGGTCACCCCGGGAAAGGTCGCCAGGCGCAAGGCGGACGCCACGCAGCGGCGGATCACCCGCGTGAAGGAGCGCGTGATGGGTGCGGCGAGCGACACCACGTCCGCAGGTACGCAAGGCGTGGCGGACACCGCCGAACAGGCGGGGGAGGCGGTCAGGCAGACCGCCGACCAGGTGGGCCGATCCGTACGCCAGGCCCCCGACCGGATCACACGGCAGACGCAGGGCAGCCCCGTCGCCGCCGGCATCATCGCCTTCGGCGCGGGCATGCTCGCGGCCGCGCTGCTCCCCACCACGGACGCCGAGGAACGCGTCGGCGCGCAGCTCCGCGAACACTCCGACGACCTTCTCGAGCCCATGAAACAGACCGCCCAGGACGTCGCTCAGGACGTCAAGGAGGACATGCGCGGGCCTGCCGCGGACGCCGTGGACGCGGTGAAGAGCACGGCACAGGACGCGGCTCAGACCACGAAGCGGAAGGCACAGGACGCGGGGCAGGAGGCAGGGACGGGGCTGCGCGAGGTCGGCCGTGACGCTGCCCGCGAAGCAGGCAACTGACCCGGCCGCTCCACGAACTGCTGCACGAACTGCTTCGCGGACTGCTTCGGCATCGAGAGGCGTCCGACGACGCGCGGGGCCCCATTCCCGCCCCGGGGCTCCGCCCGACACGATCAAGGCGGCCCACGATCAAGGCGGCCCACGATCAAGGAGGCCTGGGCCCGGAGGAGTCCGGCCTCAGGCTCCGCGTAACCAGTACGCTGGCCGCGTGACCAGGGATGACAAGGCCGAAGCCGTCGACGTGAGCACCGACGCGATGCTCGAAGACCTCCGCACGCTCGTCGAGACCGAGTCCCCGTCGCGCGATCTCGACGCCTTGGCCGTGTCCGCCGAAGCCGTCGCCACGGTCATCGAGAATCGGCTCGGCGGGCAGGCCGTCCTCATCGTGAACGAGGGCGGGCCCCACGTGCACTGGGTGGCCGGTGGTGAGCCCCGCGTCCTGATCCTCGGCCACCACGACACGGTGTTCCCGCTCGGCACCCTCGCCCGCCGCCCGTTCGCCGTCGCCGACGGGCACGCCACCGGCCCCGGCGTCTTCGACATGCTCGGCGGGCTCGTGCAGGCCGTCCACGGTCTGGCGGCGCTCGACGACCGGTCCGGCGTCGAGATCCTGGTGACCGCCGACGAGGAGGTCGGCTCCTTCTCCTCCCGGGCCCTGATCGAGGAGCGGGCCCGCGCCTGTGGTGCGGTGCTGGTCTTCGAGGGGGCCGCCGACGGGGGAGCGCTGAAGACCGCGCGCAAGGGCTGCGGCGCGTTCCGAGTGACCATCGCGGGCCGGGCCTCGCACGCCGGGCTGGAGCCCGAGGCGGGGATCAACGCCCTCGTCGAAGCCGCACACCAGGTGCTGGACATCGCTGCGCTCAGCCGCCCCGAGCTGGGTACCACGGTCACCCCGACCGTGGCGTCCGCCGGAACCCTGGAGAACGTCGTACCGGCCGAGGCGACCGTGGTCGTCGACGTCCGGGTCGAGTCGGCCGAGGAGAAGGAACGCGTCGAAGCCGCCTTCGCCGCCCTGGCTCCCCATGTCGACGGGGCGCGGATCACGGTCGAGGGGGCCATAGCGCGTCCGCCCATGCCCGAGTCGGCAGCTGCTGAACTCTTCGCACTGGCCCGTCAGTTGATGCCCGGGATCGAAGCCGCGGCGGTCGGCGGCGGCAGCGACGGCAACCTGACCGCCGCCCTGGGCGTGCCGACGCTCGACGGTCTGGGAGCGGTCGGCGGCGGCGCCCATGCCGACCACGAGTACGTCGTCGTCGACGCCATGGCCGAGCGCGCGAACCTGGCGGCCGGGCTGGTGCAGGCCATCCGGCGCTCGCCGCGAGCGTGAGCGAGGCCGCACCACTTCGGGACGCTCGTTCCCGAGACCCGGGTCTCGGCGCCCGAGATTCGGGACTCGGGACCCGAACTTCGGGGTGGTCGGTTCACTCTTCCGGGGGTACGTGAAGGGGGCCCCGGCCCGAAGCTCGAGTCTCGGGACCCGGGCATCGGGATACGAGCCCCGGGATTCGAGCGCCTTCTTTAACCGGTAGGTAAGTGAAGGGGGTTGGGGAAAACCACCCCACCTCCCCACCCCGTCACGGCTAAGGAAGTATGACTAATCGTGACAGCTTGCGGCGCAGAGTCACGGCTGCTTACGGTTCGAGAACCAAACGACCCCGACACGGTGTTGGACGCACCAGCGCCGGGGTCTGACCGCAAGATCGAAACCCTAGAAAGCCGATCCCGTGGCTACCCAGCACCCTAGCCCTGCCCCGCCCGCCCCCGCACACTCCGCCGCGTACCCGATGGCCAAGCCCGGCTACGGCAAACGCTCCGCACCCGACCAACGCCCCCGTACACGCGACGACTTCGCCCTCCTCCCGACGCGCGAGCGGTACGTCGCCGGGTTCGTGGACCACCTCCCCGAGGGCGCGGCGATGAGCGTGAAGCACCTGGCCAAGCAGCTCCCGCTCTACGGGCAACAGGCGATCTCCACCGCCCTGAACGCCCTGTCCGTCGCCGGGCATCTGCGGCGCGTACGGTGCGCGGTCGGCGCGGGCGACGAAACACGGTGGGTCTTCCGCACCTTCTGGTCCCGCACCGCACACGGCAACGAGTGGTGGAACACCTACCTCGCCACCGAAAACGCCACCACCCAAGCCACCAGCCCCGTTCTGGACGCCCCGGCCCCCGATACGACTCCCCCGCCACCGCCCTGGGTTCCGGCGGAGGAACCACCACCCACGCCCGTACCGCCGAAGAATCCCCGTACGGGACAGTCCCCCGCCGCACCACAGGAACCGGAGCAGACCGCCGTACCCCACCAACGCATCCCGGCCCCACAGCCGTACGACGCACCCACGCCTCCCGCCCCGGCTGAGACCCCGACAGAGCCAAGCCCCTCCAAGGCCACCCCCGCCAAGACCGCCCCCGCCAAGGCCAGCCCCTCCGAGGCCGCCCCTTCCCCCGCCTACCTCGCCCTGGCCCACCTCGGCCGCAACGACCACCGCCTCGCCCTCTCCGCCCACGACTGCACAACCCTGGAACCACAGGCAACCGAATGGCTCACCCGAGGCGTAAGCACCGACTACCTCACCAGCGCACTCACCCAAGGACTCCCCACCACGATCGACTCCCCCGTCGCCTTCCTCCGCCACCGCCTCACCGACAAATTCCCACCCACACTGCCCACCACCCCAGGCACCCCACCCAACACCCCCACCCCACCCCAACCCCTCCGCATCGAATGCACCAACTGCGGCCGCCCCGGCCCCCCACAAGCCCTCCCCGACGGCCTCTGCCGCCCCTGCCG
>NZ_JBEYKR010000015.1:0-71517 GCF_040703535.1 Streptomyces sp. NPDC007346 | reverse complement strand
TTCACAGGCCAGTTGCAGCGCACTCTGGTTGCCGCGAGGCTGCAGCAGCAGTATGCGTTCGCGGTTGAGCCCTGCGTCCCTCAGCCAGGCCTGGGCGCCTGCGCGCGGGACCGGGCGGTGCGGCTGATGCTCGACCAGCTCGGCTGGTGGGGCCGGGCCCTGCGCGAGGCGCGGGCGGTCCGCCCCTACGTCTCCTGACACCGCCCCGCGCCTGCGGTCCACCTCTCTCTCGACGCACATAGACGCCATAGACGCCATAGACGACGACGTACAAGGAACGGATTCATGAGCACTGAACTGGCCATCGAGACGGCGGGGCTGGTGAAGGTCTTCGGCGACAACCGCGCCGTGGACGGCGTCGACCTCGCCGTCCCGACCGGCACCGTCTACGGGGTCCTCGGACCCAACGGAGCCGGGAAGACCACCACCGTACGGATGCTCGCCACGCTGCTGCGCCCGGACGGCGGGACGGCCCGGGTGTTCGGCAAGGACGTGGTGAAGGAAGCCGACGCGGTCCGCAGCCGGGTCAGCCTCACCGGGCAGTACGCCTCGGTCGACGAGGACCTGACCGGCAACGAGAACCTCGTCCTGCTCGCCCGGCTTCTCGGGCACTCCAAGCCGGCCGCCCGCGACCGGGCGGCCCAGCTGCTCGAAGGGTTCGGGCTGACCGAGGCGGCGGGCAAGCAGGTGAAGAACTACTCGGGAGGCATGCGGCGCCGCATCGACATCGCCGCCTCCATCCTCAACACCCCCGACCTGCTCTTCCTGGACGAGCCGACCACCGGACTCGACCCGCGAAGCCGCAACCAGGTCTGGGACATCGTGCGCGCGGTCGTCGCGCACGGCACGACGGTCCTGCTCACCACGCAGTATCTGGACGAGGCCGACCAGCTGGCCTCCCGGATCGCCGTGATCGACCACGGCCGGGTGATCGCCGAGGGCACCAAGGGCGAGCTCAAGGCCTCCGTCGGCTCCGGCACCGTCCACCTGCGGCTGCGCGACGCCGCGCAGCGGCCCGAGGCCGAGCGGGTGCTGTCGCTGGCGCTCGACGCCACGGTCCAGCTGGACGCCGACCCGGTGGCGCTGACCGCGCGGGTCGACGCGCACGGCTCCGACCGGGGCGCGGCGGAACAGGCGGCGCGGGCCCTGGCCGAGCTGGCCCGGTCCGGCATCACCGTCGACAACTTCTCGCTGGGACAGCCCAGCCTCGACGAGGTCTTCCTCGCCCTCACGGACAAGAAGGGAGTGGCGGCATGAGTACCGCGACCACCAAGACGGAGCTGGAGGACGTGGCGCTCGCCGCGCCGGACCAGGAGCGCCTGTCGGCCCTCCTGGTCGGTCTGGACCGGCCGCCGCGCCCCAGCGCGCTGTCGGCCTCCCTCACCTTCGGCTGGCGCGCCATGCTGAAGATCAAGCACGTGCCGGAACAGCTCTTCGATGTGACGGCTTTCCCGGTCATGCTGGTCCTGATGTACACGTACCTCTTCGGAGGGGCGCTGGCCGGCTCCACGCAGGAGTACATCCAGTTCCTGCTGCCCGGCATCCTGGTCATGAGCGTCGTGATGATCACGATGTACACGGGTGTCTCGGTCAACACCGACATCACCAAGGGCGTCTTCGACCGGTTCCGTACGCTGCCGATCTGGCGGCCCGCACCGATGGTCGGCTATCTGCTCGGCGATGTCCTGCGCTATGTGCTGGCCTCGGTGGTGATGCTCACCGTCGGCATGATCATCGGCTTCCGTCCGGAGGGCGGAGTGCTCGGGATGCTGGCCGGGGTGGCGCTGCTGCTGGTCTTCGCGTTCGCGTTCTCGTGGATCTGGACCATGTTCGGGCTGCTGCTGCGGACCGAGAAGTCCGTGATGGGCGTCAGCATGATGGTGATCTTCCCGCTCACCTTCCTCAGCAACGTCTTCGTCGACCCGTCGACGATGCCGGGCTGGCTTCAGGCCTTCGTCAACAACAGCCCGATCACCCACCTGGCCACGGCGGTACGCGAGCTGATGGCGGGCAACTGGCCCGCGTCCGACCTCGCCTGGTCGCTGGGGTGGGCCGGAGTGGTCATGGTGGTGTTCGGTGCCGTGACGATGCGGCTCTACAACCGGAAGTGACGACGGGAAGCCGACGAGGCTGACGCCTGGCTGATGACCGGCGGCTGTGACCCGGTGCCGATGCGGCGCCGGGTCACAGCCGCCAGTCGGGGGTGCGGCCGGGGCGGTAGGCGCAGGTGGTCCCCGTGGTCACGGACTCCCGCAGGTGCGCCGCCAGCTCGGGGTGCAGGGAGTCCAGCTTGCGCAGGGTGTCGCGGATCCGGGCGGTGACCGTCTTGCGGGCCCGCTCGGTCTGGTCGCCCAGGCGGCGGCTCCGGCCACCGAGCCCGGCCGCGGTGCGCAGCTGGTCGAGAAGGGCCTGCCGCTCCCGGTCGTACGCCTCGACCTGCCGGGTGTCGTCCCGTGCCGCGGCGCGGTCTATCTCGGCGTCCAGCCGGGCCAGGTGTTCCTTGTACCGGCGCTTGGCCTCCTCGTCGAGCACCGGCTCACCGCCGAGCTGTCCGGCGGCGACCAGCTCGGCGCCGCCCTCGGGGGCGAGCAGCCGCACGGCCGGGACGTCGGCGCCGGGGAGCCCCAGCAGGCTGTGCAGGTCCCGCAGCCCTTTGGCGTCGGGCACGTGCACGGTCCGCCCGTCCCAGCGCAGCTGCCATACGGGCCCGTCGCGGCGGAATTCGGCGGCGGACTCGGTGGCGTCCGGAGCGGGGGAGCCGACGGCGCCTGCGGCTGGGGAGCCGGGGGCGGGCCCGGAGGCGGCGGGCTCCGCAGCGGTGCTCCCATGAGCCGTAGCGGCATGCGTAGCCGGAGTCGTCGGTGTGGTGGGCGTGGTCGCTTCGGAGGCCAGGTGGTGCAGGCCCAGCTCGGCCGCCTCGCGCTGCACCTCGGAGAGGAGGGCGCGGGCCCGGCCGGTGTCGCCCGGCTCCGCGCGGGCCAGGAGGGAGCGGGCCAGGTGCAGCCGGGCGCGTACGGCCCAGGGGCGGGCGCCGAGGCGGTCCGCGGAGGCGGCGGCCTCGGTGAGTGTGGCCACCGCCGTGTCCCGGTCGTCGCGGGCGGCGGCGAGCATCCCGAGCCAGAGGTCGGCGGGGCCGCCGATGTCGCACCCGTACAGCGAGACGACCCACTGGCCCGTGTAGGGGGTGAGCTCGTCCTCCGCGCGGGTGATCAGGCGCCGGTCTCCGGTGGTCGCGGCCGTCTGGGCCAGCAGCCGGAGCCAGAGCGGCATGAACGCCCGCGGGTAAGGGGCCGCGCAGTCCGACTGCGCGGCGATCAGGCGGCGGGCCGGGGCCGCGTCGCCCTGCTCCACGGCGGTCAGCGCCTCCAGCAGCCCGGGACACGGATGCCGGGCGCCCGGCAGCGCGGAGAGCGCCTTCTCGGCTTCCGCGAAGTGCCCCTGGAGCAGGTGCAGGGACCAGAGCAGATGGAACCCCATGAAGCCGAACGTCTCGTGGTCCTCGCCCTCCAGGTCGAGGGCCTCACCCTGGAGGGTCTCGGCCGCCTCGGTGAAGCGGCCCTGGAGCGAGGCGATCAGGCTGCTGTCGACGGCGACGGCCATCGCGAACCGGGGCAGCTCCGAGCGCTCGGCGGCCCGGATGAAGATGCGGTACTGGTCCATGAAGGCCGGGTCGCCGAGCTCCAGCAGGGTCACCCACCGCATGGCCGTGGCGTGCAGCTCCATGTCCAGGTTCTGGGTGCGACGGCCGACGACGGCCATCTCGTCGGTCAGCCCCAGCCGCTCCACCGCCGAGCCGAGACCCCACACGGAGTCGTGGCGCGCCCAGAGGGAGAAGGCGAGGGCTTCGTCGTCCGAGCCGCTGCGGGCCAGGGCCATGATGTGGATGGACAGCTCCTGCGCGAGCCGGTCGGCGGAGAGGCTGTCCTGCCCGTCCTTGCCGGTGACCTTGCGGTGGGCTTCGCTCAGGAACGTCACCATGAAGGCGTCACCGGCGCCCATGGCCCCCGGGCGGTACAGGGTGATCGCCACCCGGGCCAGCAGCTCGGGCTCGTCCAGCTCCCGCGCCAGGGCGACCGCCCGGTCCAGCAGGCGGTCCCCCTCGGCGATCTCTCCGGCGTGCCGCAGCTGTTCGCCGAGGTCGAGGCAGAGCAACGCGGCCCGGCGGAGGTCGGGGGCCGGCGCGCCGTGCGGCGGCCCTTCGCCCGGCGCCCCGCCCGCTTCCGGCTCCGCCTCCCTGGACGCCACCGCGAGGGCCCGGCGGTAGTGGCCGATGGCCTCCTCGTCGGCGAGGCGCCCCGAGGCGTCCCGGGCGGCGGCGACCAGCAGGTCGATCCGGCGGTCGCGCTCCAGCTCCCCGCCGGCGAGGTGGGCGTGGCGGGCGAGGTCTCCGGGCCGCACCGCGTCGTGGAGGCCGCCGTGCGCGTCCAGCGCCCGTACGGCGGCGGCGTGGCGGCGGCGGGTGTCCGCGTCACCGAGGGAGGCGTACAGCGTCTCGCGGAGCAGGTCGTGGGCGAAGGCGTGACTGCCGGAGGGGCGCGGGACGACGACGCGGGCGACGATCGCCGACTCCAGCAGCCGTTCCACCTGGGGGACCGGGGAGCCGTGCACCACGGCCAGCACCTGCCGGCGGAACTCCCGGCCGAGCACGGCGGCGGTGGTCAGCAGGGAGACGACCGGGTCCGGCAGCAGGCTCAGCCGTTGCCGGACGGCCTCCCGGACCCCGGGCGGGATGGTGGATACGGGGCTGCCGCTGTGCCAGAGCCGGGCCGTCTGCTCGACGAAGAACGGATTGCCGCCGGTGCGCCGGTGGACCTCGTCGACCAGGTGCGGCGCGGGCTCGCGGCCCGTCGTCACGGCCATCAGCGATCCCACCTCGTCGCGGCCCAGACCGTTCAGGGTGAGGGTGGCCGAGGCGCGCGAGACGAGGGGCAGGATCAGCTGCTGGAGCGGGTGGCCGGGCGCCTCCACCTCGACGTCCCGGTAGGTGCCGATGAGCAGCAGCCGTTCGAACCAGGCGTGCTGGGCGGCGAACTCGAGCAGGCGCAGCGAGGCCGGGTCGGCGCTGTGGAGGTTGTCCAGGACCACTACCAGCGGGCGGCTCTGGGAGACGGTGACGAGGGCCGTGGTCACCGCGTCGTACAGCCCGAAGGCCTCGGCGCCCTCCGAGGAGACACCGGACGCGTCGGCTTCCGCGCCGGCGCCGTCGGTGCCATGGGTGCCGTTCCCGAGGTCCCCGCCGGCCGCACCCGATGCCGTGCTTGATGCCGATACAGATGCCGACGCCGCAGCCGTGCCGTCGCCCGCCGGGTCACCGAGGAGGACGCCGAGCTGCCCGTCCGCCGCCTCCTGGGCCGCCGCCCACTCCGCCGCCGTGGCGGAGCGGCGCAGGCCGCGCAGCACCTGCACCCAGGGCCAGTAGCCGGGGGTGCTGTCGGAGTCCCAGCAGGAGCCGCCGACCACCAGCGCCCCACGCCGCCGCGCCTCGTGCGCGGCGTCGGTGACGAGGGTGGTCTTCCCGATCCCGGCCTCGCCCGTGACCAGCACGAGACCGCCGTGGCTGTCCGTGGCCCGGACGATCTCCGAGCGGAGGACGCCTGCGGGATGGTCGCGCCCGAACAGAGCAGGGGTCATGCCCACACGATAGGAGGACCCACTGACAACGGCTCCCCCCTTTTCGCCGGGCGCAGGCCGGTGCCCCCTCTGACCAGGTCGGAGAGGGGGCACCGGCCGAGCGGCGGGGAGGGGCGGCCCCTCAGCCGCGCACCACCGTCACCGGGCACGGGGCGTGCTGCGTGACGTGGAGGCTGACCGAGCCGAGCAGCGTCGCCTTGAAGCCGCTGCGGCCCCGGGCGCCCACGACGAGCAGGTTGGCGCCCTTGGCCCGGTCCAGGAGGGCCTGGGCGGGATTGCCGATGACCACGATCTTGCTGATCGCGGCCGCGCCTCCGGCGCCGAGGGCCTCCTCCAGCGCCTCGTTCAGGGAGACGGTGGCCATTTCCTGCGGGTCGAAGTCCTCCGGCAGGCCCGGCATCATCGACGCCCAGCTGGTCGCGGGGTACTCCCAGCTGTTCACGGCCTCCACGGTGTCACCGGTCAGCTCGGCCTGACGTACGGCCCAGTGCAGTGCCCTGATCGAGGGATCGGACCCGTCCACACCCACGACGATCCTGCCCATATCTGCCTCCAGCTCGGTAAAGCTCGGTACAGCGTCCGCCTTCACTGTAATCAAAGCGGACAATATGGCTGGGCGGGGCGGTCGGCCCGGCCGCAGCCCGGCCTCAGCCCAGCCGCAGGTCGGCGAGGTGCTGCTCGAAGGGGACGACCGCGTCCTCCCCGTCGTCCAGGCCCGGCGCCCGGGAGGCCCCGGAGACCGTGTGGCCCAGGACCGCCGAGGCCAGCTCGCCGCCGGCCCGCCGGATCCGCGACGGCAGGCCCTCGGTGTACTCGTCACCGGAGGAGCCCCAGTCCTCGGACGCGGCGTAGACGGACGTCGGTACGGTGACGGCCCGCAGGTAGGCGAAGAGCGGCCGCAGCGCGTGCTCCAGGACCAGCGAGTGGCGGGCCGTGCCGCCCGTCGCGGCGATCACGACGGGCTTGCCGGTCAGCGCGGTGTTGTCGATCAGGTCGAAGAACGACTTGAACAGACCGCTGTACGAGGCGGTGAACACCGGGGTCACCGAGATCAGCCCGTCCGCCTCCGTCACCGCGTCGATCGCCTCCCGCAGCGCGGCCGAGGGGAATCCGCTGAGCAGGTGGTGGGCGATGTCCACGGCGAGGTCGCGGACCTCGACGACGTGGACCTCGACGTCCCGGTCCTGCTCGGCCGCGAGGCGCTCGCGGGTGGCGGCGGCCAGCCGGTCGGCCAGCAGCCGGGTGGAGGACGGCTGGCTCAGGCCGGCCGAGACGGCCACGATACGCAGAGGGGTGGTGGCGGACATCGGGGTCAGGCCTCCTTCTTCTCGCCGGTACGGGTCTTCTCGCCGGTACCGGTCCTCCCGGCCGCACGGGCGGCGGCGACCGCCGGGTGGACGGGCGCGGACTCCGGCACACCGGCCGGCCGCAGGCTCGCGAACTCCTCGCGCAGCACGGGCACGACCTCCTCGCCGAGGATGTCGAGCTGTTCCAGGACCGTCTTCAGCGGGAGCCCCGCGTGGTCCATGAGGAACAACTGCCGCTGGTAGTCGCCGACCGCGTCCCGGAACGTCAGCGTCCGCTCGATGACCTCCTGCGGGGAGCCCACGGTCAGCGGGGTCTCGCGGGTGAACTCCTCCAGGGACGGGCCGTGGCCGTAGACCGGCGCGTTGTCGAAGTACGGGCGGAACTCGCGTACCGCGTCCTGCGAGTTCCCGCGCATGAACACCTGGCCGCCGAGCCCCACGACGGCCTGTTCGGCGGTGCCGTGACCGTAGTGGGCGTAACGGCGCCTGTAGAGGTCCACCATCTTCTTGGTGTGCTCCATGGGCCAGAAGATGTTGTTGTGGAAGAACCCGTCACCGTAATAGGCGGCCTGTTCCGCGATCTCCGGGGAGCGGATGGAGCCGTGCCACACGAACGGCGGGACGCCGTCCAGCGGACGCGGGGTCGCGGTGAAGGACTGCAACGGCGTACGGAACTTGCCCTCCCAGTCCACGACGTCCTCGCGCCACAGCCGGTGCAGCAGCGCGTAGTTCTCGACGGCCAGCGGGATGCCCTGGCGGATGTCCTTGCCGAACCAGGGGTAGACCGGCCCGGTGTTGCCCCGGCCCATCATGAGGTCGACGCGGCCGTCCGAGAGGTGCTGGAGGGTGGCGTAGTCCTCGGCGATCTTCACCGGGTCGTTGGTGGTGATCAGGGTGGTGGACGTGGACAGGATCAGGTTCTCGGTGCGGGCCGCGATGTAGCCCAGCGTCGTCGTGGGGGAGGACGGGACGAACGGCGGGTTGTGGTGCTCGCCGGTCGCGAACACGTCCAGGCCGACCTCTTCGGCCTTCTGCGCGATGGCCAGGGTCGCCTTGATCCGCTCGTTCTCGGTCGGCGTCCGGCCGGTGGTCGGGTCGGTGGTGACGTCTCCGACGGTGAAGATCCCGAACTGCATGGCGTCCGCCTTCCTGAGTCCCGGCCGGAGATCCGGAGACCCTGACCGATTTGGTTGAACGTTGAACTACATCGTACAACGGGACCCCCCTCCGTCCTATTCCACGCGCCGGGCAGGCCCCCCTCGCGGGTCGCGTTCCACACGTCCGAGCCCCTTATGGGCGCGCGTACTCTGGAACGGTGAGCCAACGGAAGAGCGAACGGAAGAGCGGGCCGAAGAGCGGCAGCGAGGAGTGGAAAGCGCGCGGAGTGTTCCTGCGCGTCTTCGTCTACGTCTTCGCGACGCACCTCTTCGCGGGCTTCATCTGGATCCTCTTCTACGTAGGCGGGCACGCGGACAAATAGCCGCCGCGCAGGACCATGGCGGATACACTGACCGCATGACCTCCGTACCGTGCCGAAACTGGTGGCGCTCCTCTTAAGGAGCGGCCGCAGCACCTGTCTGCACGGAACCCAGGGCCGTTCACCATGGACGGCCCTTTTCGCTGCCTTCTCATAGGCGCGATGTACGGGAACGGGGGCACCGCAGCCCCCACCGCTCGGGCCGTCCTCCACGCACCCACCACCGCGAGGAGACCCCGCCATGACCACCGTCACCACCGCCCGCGCCACCGCCGCCCTCCCCACGGCCCCCGCCGAGCTGCGCAGCGCCGAGCTGGAGCACCGCATCACCCAGGACCCCGGCCGCTTCCGGGTCCTCACCGGCGACCGCCCCACCGGCCCCCTCCACCTCGGCCACTACTTCGGCACCCTGCGCAACCGGGTCCGCCTCCAGGACCTCGGCGTGGACGTCTTCGTCCTGATCGCCGACTACCAGGTGCTCACCGACCGGGACACCGCCGAGCGGCTGGAGGAGTACACCGACGGGCTGCTCCTGGACCATCTGGCCCTCGGTGTCGACCCCGCCCGGTCCACCGTCTTCAACCACAGCGCCGTCCCCGCGCTCAACCAGCTCCTGCTGCCCTTCCTCAGCCTCGTCTCCGTCGCGGAGCTGGGCCGCAACCCCACGGTCAAGGACGAGATCGCGCACTCCCGGCAGGCGGCGGTCAGCGGGCTGATGTACACCTACCCGGCCCACCAGGCCGCCGACATCCTCTTCTGCAAGGGCAACGTGGTCCCCGTCGGCCAGGACCAGCTGCCCCACCTCGAACTCACCCGGACGATCGCCCGCCGCTTCAACGAGCGGTACGGGAACCTCTTCCCGGAACCGGACGCCCTGCTCTCCGCCGCGCCCCTGCTGCTCGGCACGGACGGCACCAAGATGAGCAAGAGCCGCGCCAACTCCGTCCCGCTCGGCGCCACCGCCGACGAGACGGCCCGCCTGATCAAGGGCGCGACCACGGACGCGGACCGGCACATCACCTACGACCCCGACGCCCGCCCCGGCGTCTCCTCCCTGGTCCTGCTGGCCGCCCTCTGCCTGGAGCGGGACCCGCACGAGGTCGCGGCGGAGATCGGCGACGGCGGAGCGGCCGTCCTCAAGCGGACGGTGACCGACGCGGTCAACAGCCACCTGGCCCCATTCCGGGCCCGGCGGGCGGAGTACGCGGCGGACCTCACGTACGTACGGTCGGCCCTGCGCGCGGGCAACGAGCGGGCGAACGCGCTCGCGGAGGCCACGCTGGGGGAGGTGCGGGAGGCGATGGGCACGTTCCGGTAGGCACGCGCGTAAGCCTCAGGGCACGCGCGTAAGCCTCAGGGCACGCGCGTAAGCCTCAGGGCACGCGCGTAAGCCTCAAGGCACGCGCTTGAGTCTCAGGGCGCACGCGTAAGCCTCAAGGCACGCGCGTGAGTCTCAGGGCACACACGTGAGCCTCAAGGCACGCGCGTAAGCCGCAAAGCCCCCACCCTTCACTGCCGTGGCAGCACCGTCCGCTGCCGCCGCAGCAGCTCCGCGAGACCTCGCCGGGTGGCCGCGATCACCACCCGGTCCTGGGCGCGCAGCACGTATCCGGGGTGCAGGTCCCAGACCAGGCCGGAGGGGGGCGGGGGGCCGCCGTCCGGGAGGTACGGGGGGAGTGCGGCGAGGTCCGGGTTGCGGTCGGCGGGCGGGGTGGCGTCGATGGCCAGGACCCGCCACGCGTGGGCCTGGAACGCCTGCTCCACCGTGCGGCCCTCCAGCTGCGGGTGGCCCGCCACCTCCAGGGCGGCGAAGAGCATCACCTTCCGCTCGACCGGGACCGCTCCCAGGATCTGGCGGCCCATCATGGCGACCGCGAAGGAGGGGGCGGCCAGGTGGGAGACCGAGCGGGAGCGGGTCAGGGCCTGGGGGTGCGCGGTGCGCAGGGTGCGGTAGACGGCGGTGGCGAACTCGTCGTCGTACAGCCGCAGCGCCACCCGCAGGTCCGGCTTCACCGACCGGGCGTACAGCGTCGCCTCCAGGTTGGTCGTGTCGATGCTGGTGAGCGCGAGGAGGGCGTGGGCGCGGCGGATCTTGGCCGCTTCCAGGACGCCTTCCTGGGTGACGTCGCCGATGACGGTCGGCACGTGCATGGACCGGGCCAGCGGGATGCCCCGCGCGTCGGGGTCCTCCTCCACGACGACCACGGGGATGTCGAGTTCACGCAGGCGTACGAGGACGCGCGTACCGATCTTGCCGAGCCCGAGCAGCACCACGTGGCCCGACAGGCCGCGTGGCGGGCGGCGCAGCGAGGAGGCCGTGCGCAGGGTGCCGAACGCCTCCAGGACGGCGGCGAGCAGCAGCGGGAGCAGGAGCAGCCCGGCGATGCCGGAGAGGATCTGGATGATCTTCCGGGCCGGTGTTCCGTCCTCCGACGGGTCGTTCATGCCCAGCAGGTCGAGCAGGGTCAGGTAGGTGGAGTGCAGCAGGCCGTCCTCGGTGGTGAGGAGCGAGGCGATCACCAGGGCGACCGCGGCGGCCGCGACGCCGAGGGCCGACCAGCGCAGCCGTCGGGAGAAGACCTGGGAGAGCGGGGCGCCCCGGCCGCCCATCCGGGTCGCGGGGCGGTCCGGGTCGGCCCGGCTGATCGCCTCCAGAACGACGGTTCCACGCCCTTGGGCCGAGGCCACGGACCGGTCGTCGGGCAGGAGTTCGGGGCCCTCCTCGCCGCTGCTGTCCGAACCCTCCGCCCCCGCCGGGTCGTTGGTGGTGGACGAGAGCAGGGCGAGGGTGCACAGCCCCGGGTCGGCGCTCTCGCCGGGGCCCGGCGGCGGGCGTTCGGCGGCGCGCAGGAGCAGCCCCTCGGCCTGGATGACCTTGCTGCTGCCGGTGAGCGCGGTGGCGGCGAGCGCGGGGGCGGCGGTGTCGGCGTCGGAGAGGACGGTGGTGGAGGCGTCGAGCAGCGCGGGGTCGATGCCGGGCATGGCGACGGCCGCCGCCTGGTCGAGCAGCTCCTCCAGGTGGAGCCCGAGCTTGCGGTTGTAGAGCCGGATCACCAGCCGCAGACGGGGGTTGAGGCGGCGGGCGGTGAGGGCGGCGCGGATGTTGCGCTCGTCGTCGTCGTAGACGAGGGCGAGGGCGGCGGCCCGGTCGACGCCCGCCTCCTCCAGCACGTCGTCGGAGGGTTCGGGCGCCTCGATGATCCGGACGGCCTCGACCCCCGCGTTGGTGTCGTTGCCGGCCCCGGCCCCGCCTCCGGCCGCATTGCCCGCGCGGTTCATGGCCGCCGACATCCGGCCGAACAGGGCTGCCGCGCGCCCCCGTTGGGTCATCGGCGTCTCGGGGCTGTTGACGTCCCGGCCGGGTGGCAGGAGCAGGGTGACCCGTTCCCCGTAGACGAAGCGCAGCTCCACGGCGAGTCGGCGGGCCAGCGCGTCGTCGCCGCAGACGATCATGTGGCCGGTGGAGGGCGGACGTCCCGGCTGCGGGCGTCCCGGCTGCTGAGGAAGTGGGGGCACGAAACCCAGCATGCCGTGATCCTTCCTGCTCGGTCCCGCCGATCAGTGTGGAATGTTTGTGATCTTCGCGCGGTGATCGGGGGAGACCGCCTGTCCGGCGGTGCTCCGGTGGTTCCCCGTGCCCGCCAGCAGGTGACGCGGGTCCGCCGCCCGCTGGATCGCCGTCTCCACCGCCGCGATCCGGTCCGCGAGCAGCCCCAGCGCGGCCACGGCCCGGGTCATCGGGTCGCCGTCCGGGCCGCCGAGCGCCTGCGTACGGACGTAGGAGCCGGTGATCGCCGCCCACCGCTCGGCCTGTTCGGCGGTGAGCGTTCCGCGCAGGGCGGCCAGCTTGAGGAGGTTGGCCTCGGCGCCCGTGGTGAGCGTCTGGGCCTCGCCCGCGTAGTGGTCGTCCACGACGGCGGAGAGCTCGGCGTCGTTCATGACGGGCACGATCCGCTCCGCGATCTTGTTCATGTTGCGGTACGAACCCTGGAGCCGGAACGGCGGCTCCGTGCGGGTCGCGTCCGTCTGCGCGGCGGAGGCGATGTACGCCGCGTTCACCGCGAGGACGGTGTCCCGGGCGGTGAGCAGGTGGCGCAGTACGGCGAGGATGGCGTCCAACTCGGCTGCCGAGTACGGGTGTTCCAGGTGCTCGGCACGGGCCGAGGGGTCGCTGCCGCCGGCCAGCCGCACCAGCAGCGCCAGGTCGTCGCGCGAGCGGGCGGCGAGCGGGGCGAGGACCGGGTTGGCGGTCAGCGCGTTCTCCACGAAGCTCAGCGCGAAGACGTCCTCGCGCCCGCTGAGCACCTCGCCCAGGTTCCACACGTCGGCCCGGTTGGCCAGCATGTCCGGGATGCGGAACTGTTCGCCGGACTCCGTGTACGGGTTGCCCGCCATGCAGACCGCGAACCGCTTGCCCCGCAGGTCGTAGCTGCGCGGCTCGCCGTCCCGTACGCCCTCGATGCGGCGGGTGGCGTCGCACAACGGGATGAACTTCTGGAGGAGTTCGGGCGAGGTGTGCTGGATGTCGTCCAGGTACAGCAGCGTGTTGTTGCCCGCCTCGAGCGCGAAGTTGATCTTCTCGATCTCCTGCCGGGCGGTCGCGCTCGGCGCCTGGGCCGGGTCGAGGGACGTCACGTCATGGCCCAGGTTCGGCCCGCTGATCTTGACGAGGACCATGCCGAGCCGGTCCGCGACGTACTCCATGAGCGTCGTCTTGCCGTAACCGGGCGGCGAGACGAGCAGGAGCAGCCCCTGCGAGTCGGTGCGCCGGTCGGCGTCGGCGGTGCCGAGCTGCTTGGCCAGGCTGTCGCCGATCAGCGGCAGGTACACCTCGTCCAGCAGCCGGTTGCGGACGAACGCCGACATCACGCGCGGCCGGTGGTCGTCCAGCCGCAGCCGCCCGCGCTCGGCGGACACCAGCGAGGTGCGCAGCCGCTGGTAGGCCCGGAAGGCGGGCACGGTGTGCGTGCGGAACTCGCCCGTACGGGCCAGGAGTTCATCGATCCGTACGGTGAGGGCTCCGCCACTCCCGATACGCGGGTGGTCGCCGAGGAGGCCCTCCACCCCGGCGGTGAGCGGCGCGTCGCACCCGTACCGCTCCAGCTCCGGGCAGAGCTCCACCGCCACGGCCTCCGCCAGGTCCCCGGGGTCGACGGCGGCGCCGGTGGCCTCCGCGTACGGGGTCAGCCAGCCCTCCACGAGCTGCCTGCGGGCGGCCAGGTCGTCGCCGAGGGCGGCGAGGTCGTCCCCGTACACGTCGGGGCCGGCCGCCCGGTGGAAGGCGTCCAGGAAGGAGCGGATCGTGGAGCCCACGACGAACCCGGCGGGCTGGGTGGTCACCTCCTCGAAGAGGTACGCGGCGACCGCGTCGGCCCGCGCCGCACCGTCGAACGCGCCGATCGCCGCCGCCCACTCCTCCTGGAGCACGGCGATGGCCGGGGCCAGCCCGAAGGTGTCGCGGGCGCGGGCCAGGGAGACCGCGCGCCGGGTCCAGGAGGTGCGCAGCGCCTCGTCGGTGCCGTACGCCCAGAAGAGCTGGGCAGCCGCGCGGACGGCGGGCTCGTGGCGCAGGAGCCCCGCGTCCGCGTGCAGGCGCAGCAGGGCGCGCAGGAGGGCGGTGGCGTCCTCGTCGTGGACGCCCCGGGTGTACCCCTCGTCGTACGCCTCGGCCGCCGACTCGCGCACCAGCAGCGCCAGTTCGTCGTCGGCGAGAGCGGCCAGGCGCTCGGCCCCCCGCTCGTCCAGGAGGCGGGCGGCCAGGTACTCGCCCCGGTAGACGGCCGCCGACTCCGAGGGCAGCAGCTGCTCCCAGTACGGGCGGGTCGCCTCGAACGCCGGGTCGGTGACCGGCGCCCGGTAGTCCGTCCCGGTCAGCGCGAAGGCGAGGCGCTCCCCGGCCGGTACGAGCGTCAGGTCGAACGGCTGGGTGTTCACCGCGAACCGGTGGCGCCCCAGCTTGATCACCGACCCGCCGTCCGCGTACAGCTCGCTGCGGTCGCGCAGCGCCCGCCCGGCCTCCTGGCGGGCCGCCTTCAGCCGCCCGTCCAGCTCCTCCGCCCGTACGGGGTCGCCCAGTTCACGCAGTTCGTCGGCGGTCCGGCGGACCTTGGCGACCATCGGGTCGGAGGCGAAGTAGGTGTGGACGGCGTCGAGGTCATCGAGCGCCGCCACGCGCCGGCCGATGGTCTCCAGCACCCGCTGCGCCGACCCGGCCAGCCGCTCGGCCCGCCGCGCCCGCTCGTCCTGGAGCGTCTGCTTGCGGGCCGAGAACGCGTCGTACACCTCGCTCCGGCGCTCGGCCAGCTCGGCGAGGAAGTCGTCGAACTCCGCGAACCGCGACTCCAGGTTCTCCAACTGGAGCAGCAGCCGCGCGAGTTGGTCGTCACAGGCCTCCGGCGAGTCGGCGGCGGCCAGCGCGCCCGTGACCGCCTGTCCGAGCAGCGCGAACTCGGCGGCGAACTCGGCCCGCCCCTCCTTCGACAGCAGCTCCCGGCGGCGCGCGTCCAGCGTGGCGCGGGCGCGGTTGGCCCCGCCCAGCACCTCCGCGATCCGCTCCAGGATCGACGTACGCACGGTCGCGTCACCGATCTCCAGCCCGGCCACCACGTCCGTGACGGTGGCCAGCCCGTCCGTCATCGCGGCCAGCCGGTCGGTCACGGCGGACGCGTCCCGTACGGTCGCGAGCGCGCCCGCGTCGGCGACGAGCCCGGCGATGTCCTCGTGGTACCCGTCGAAGGCGTCCTCGCGGGCGAGGAACGACACGGCCCGCTGGGCGGCGGAGGCGATGTCGTCCTCGGTCCGGGCCGACAGCTGGGCGATCTGCTCGGCATCGGCGTACCGCATCTCGCTGATGGTCGCCAAGTGCCCGTGCGCCTGCCGCAGTTCGGTCAGCCGCTCCACCCACGCGGAGGCCGACCCCGGCACCTCGCCGCGCACCCGCCGGACCAGCGCGGTGATGCGGGTGGTGGTCTCCTCCAGCGCGTCGGCGGCCCGCCGGGTCAGCTCCTGTACGGCGGTGAACTCGGCCAGCACCTGCTGGGCGGTGGTCCGCAGCTCCCCCAACGGCTCGGCCAGAAGGCCCAGTTCAGGGTCGGAGAGCCAGTGGTACCGGTCCTGGGCGCGCGCGCAGTCGGCGGCGAGCTGCCCGTACACGGCGGTCGTCGGCGTCATGTCCCGCACGCCGTGCGCGAGTGCCAGGCAGTCGGAGATCCCGCGCACCAGGTCGGCGTTGCCGGTCCGGGCGAGCGGCCCGGACCCGGCCGGGCGGGAGGCGGCGTAGGTGTCGGAGACGTACGGCGTCTGCCAGCGCTGCAACGGGTGCACGCGCGCCGGACCGTCCGGGTTGTCCCGGAGCAGGATGAGCGTCCCGTCGTCCAGGAGGGCGTGGCCGCGCCCGGTGAGCGGGGTGGCGACCTCCTGGCGGATCAGGTTGTAGGGGAGGAGGAGGCTGCGGACGCCGTCGCGGGAGCGGAAGGCGTACAGCACGTCCTCGCCGTTGGGCGAGCGCACCGCGCCCTCGAAGACCGGCTCGGTCAGCTCCTCGGCGGTGTCGAAGGTCTTCGCGGTGCCGGTGGTGAGGTAGTAGCCGCCGGGGAAGATGATCCCCTGGTCCTCGGGGAGCCGGTGGCAGGACGGGCCGATCGCGTCGAGCCGCTGCACGGTGGAGAGCAGCGAGTTGAAGACCAGGTGGCGCCAGGCCTTCTCCTTGTACGGCCGCACCCGCAGCAGCACCAGCGGCCCGACCTCGGCGTACTCGACGTCGGCGTCGGCCAGCGACTGCAACGGCTCGTCGACGGGCTCCTCGTAGATCCCGTCCGGCGACTCGGTGTCGTCGGTGACCTTGACGGTGAGCGTCCCGCCGAGCGTGTCGACGAAGAGGCCGCCGCCCTTGCCGATGGCGATGTGCGGGTGGCGCCCGGGGACGTGCGCGTCGCGCCCGGCCACGGTCCACTCGAAGTCGTGCGAGGGCGGGAAGACGTGGTCGCGCTCGCCCTGTGCGTCCAGGAACGCCCCGGGCGACCCGTCCGCCCCCAGCGCCCACCGCAGGACCCGGATGTCCTCGGCGTTCTCGCCCGTACGGAAGACGGCGAGGAGCTTGCCGTTGACGCGGCGCAGACGCAGCAGGCGGGCGTCGCGGAAGTAGCGGTGGAGCGAGGAGAACTCGCGCCGGAAGCCCTCGTCGTCGAGGAGGGTGGCGCCCGGCTCGGGCGCGTCGCCGTCCGCTTCGGCACCCCGCACGAGGAGTACGTCGTCGACCCCGGCCTCACCCCGGGCCCCCGGCCCCCGCTCGAAGCCGAAGAGCAGCTGCCCGCCCACGGCGATGAGGTCGCGGGGCACGGAGGCGTGCTCGGTGCGCACCTGCTCGGTGGCCAGCAGCCGCAGCTCGGTCGAGCCGAACTCCTCGGTCCGCCGTACGTTGAGCGCCTCGGCCCGCCGCACGAGCTCGCCGGCCTGCGCGGAGAGCCGCCGCCGCAGCACCTCGTAGGCACCGGCGTCCACATCGCCCTCCCCGCCCTGAGGCGCGGTGGCGGTGGCGGTGATGTCGCTGTCCATGCGTACGGCTCCCTACGTGTTCTTCCTGATCAGCCCGTCGGGCGCCGTGTCCGGCGCCCTGCCCGCCCGTCCGGTGTTCGAGGACGGAACCTCCGGCCGGCGGGCCCGCCCCGGATGTGCGGGGGCGGGTCCTGGTGTGCGTCCACCCCCGTGGGGCGCACGACCGGCCCGTCCGGGCCCCTTGGGCCGAAGGTTCCGCCCTTGAACACCGGACGGGCGGGAGATGGCGGAACTACCCGACCGGCCCGGCCCCGTTCCGGGCCGCCACCGAAGCGGCGGGAGCCACCTTCGTACCGGCCACCGAGGAGACCGGCAGATCCGCCAGCCCCAGCTCCTTCGCCGCCGCCAGCAACTGCTCCACCTGGCCGGAGGCCGCACCGGAGGACCCCATCAGCCGCATCAGCAGCGCCGACACCGTCAGATTCTGCACATCACCCGTGGAGACCGAACCCAGCACCCGGCTGATGTCGTCCGTGAACGAGGACGAACCGTCCAGCCACGGCCCCGCCAGCGCCTGCGCGGTCTGCGAGTTGTCGACGAAGCCGTCGACGGCCTTGCCGAGCGAGACCGACGACACGAGCCGGTCGAAGAAGACCGAGTCGCCGCCGACGATGTCGATGTCGGCGTTCTCCAGCCCGGTCGCCAGGACCGTCGCCTGCGCCTCGGCGACCTGCCGCTGCACGTCCAGGCCGGCGAGCCGGATCTCCTTCTCCGCGTCGAGCCGCAGGCGGTACTCCTCGTGCCCGCGCGAGGCGTCGTCCAGCGCCGCCATCGCGGCCGCCTTCTCCGTGAGCCCCTCGGCCTCCGCCTTCAGCTTCTCGCCGATGACCGCCGCGTCCGCGGTGGCCTGGGCCTGCGTGCCCTCCGCCGTGGCGAGCGCCTTGAGCCGCGCGCCCTCGGCCTCGGCCCTGAGCCGCGCCGACGTGGCCTCGGCCTCCGCGAGACCGGCCTTCTCGGTGACGTCCGCCTCGGCTTCCCGGACCTGCACGGCGGCGAGGCCGGGCGCGGCCGTCTCGGCCTGGATGCCCTCCGCGAGCCGCAGCTTGGCCTGCGCGTCCAGGTCGGCGGTCTTGAGCCGCGCCTCGGCGAGCGTGAGCTGCTCGGCCGCCAGGTGCGTGGAGGCAGCCTCGGCAGCCTCGGCCGCCTTGATGTCCTTGACCAGCTTCTCCTGGGCCTCCGCCTCGGCGGCGATGATGACCGACTTGCGGGCCCGCTCCGCGTCCTCGACGGCGCGCAGGGTCAGGATCGACTCCTCCTGCTCGGCGACCGTACGGTCCACCGCGATCCGCTCCCGGATGACGTCGGCGACCTCGCGGCGCTCGGCCTCGACCTCCTTGGTGGCGGCGATCCGGTTCAGCTCGGTCTCGCGCTCGCGCCCGATGACCTCCAGCATCCGGTCCTTCTCGATGCGCTCGCTCTCGACGGCGATGACGCGCTCGCGGTTCTTCTGCGCGACGGCGATCTCCCGGGCCTGGTTCTCCCGCTGGATGCCGAGCTGCTCCTCGGTCTTGATGAACGCGCTCTGCGAACCGAGCCGCTCCTCCTCCTGCACCCGTGCGGTGGCCGCCTCCTCGCGGGCGCGCAGGGTCTCGACCTCGCGGCGCTGCTTGATCTCGGCCTCGGCCTGCCGGCGCTCCAGCTCCAGGATGGTCTCGCGGGCGTCGACGTCCTGCCGGGTGATCTCCTTCTGCTCGGTGCGCTGGAACTCGTTGGTGCGCACGTGCTCGATCGCCGTCAGTTCGGTGATCTTCCGGATGCCCTGGGCGTCGAGGATGTTGGCGCCGTCGAGCTGGGACATCGGGGTCTGCTCGAGGAAGTCGATCGCGGCGTCGTCGAGGTGGTAGCCGTTCAGGTCGGTCCCGATGACCTGGATGATCCGGTCCCGGAACTCCTCACGCTTGGTGTACAGGTCGACGAAGTCGAGCTGCTTGCCGACGGTCTTCAGCGCCTCGGAGAACTTCGCGGAGAAGAACTGCTGGATGGCGTCCTTGTCGCTGGCCCGTCCCGTACCGATGGCCTGGGCGACCTTGATGACGTCCTCGACGGTCTTGTTGACCCGGACGAAGAAGGTGATCTGGATGTCGGCGCGGATGTTGTCCTGGCAGATGAGCCCTTCGCGCCCGGCGCGGCGGATCTCGATCGTCTTCACCGAGATGTCCATCGTCTCGGCCTTGTGGAGCACGGGCAGGACGACGGCACCGGTGAAGGTCACGTCGACCTTCTTGGTCTTGGAGATGATCAGCGCCTTGCCCTGCTCGACCTTGCGGAACAGCCGGGTGATGACGAAGGCGATGGCGATGACGATGAGCAGGACAACGGCGATGATCACGCCGATGCCCCAGGAGATGGCATCCATAAGAGTCCTTGGCGGCTGGAGGGTACGGAAGTGAGGAGAGGTGAGGAACGAAGAAGAGGGAGGGCGAAAGGGCGGACGGCGGAGGGACGTACGGGAAACGGTGCGTAAGGCGGACCGGCAGCAGGCGACAGGCGACGGGCGGCAGTCACCGGCACAGACCCGCAGCCACGGACCCGCGACTACAGGTCCGCAGGCACAGACCCGCAACCACCGCCCCGCATCCACAGGTTCAAGCCCGCGGAAGCGGGCTCAAGGCCTCGGCAGTGGCCGCCCTGTGCCCGGCCGCGCGCCCCACCGGGGCACAGGCCCGGCCGGACACCCGCCCACCGGACCCGCCCCCCGGACGCGCACCCCGCTGGGCGTGCGTCCCGCCGGGGTCAGCCGTTCGCGTCCTCCGGCAGCCCGCCCGGTCTCGCCTTCGGGCCCGGGTCGAGGGCCGCGTCGTACGGCGACACCCAGAAGAACTCGCCCTCTTCGTCGTACGCGTAGAGGAGACCCGTGCTGCCCGAGCCGAGGAGCGCCTCGGCGCGCAGCTCGGCCAGGTGTGCGGCCCGGGGGGCCTGGCGGACCTGGACGATGGCCGTCGAACCGTCGGCCGCGGCGACTTCGGCCTGACCGAAGGCGGCGGTGACGGAGCCGGTGCGGATCGTGCACACGCGCCCGACGAAGTCCTTGCGCGATGGCGGAGGTTCCGCCGGGAAGTACCGGCGGAAGAGGTGTGCGAGAAGGCGGACGGTCCCCCAGGCGAGGAAGAGCGATCCGGCGAGTACGACGACGGCGAGCACCGAGCGGGTGGCGCCGGTGGCCGGGATGTGGTGCAGCAGGACCGTACCGCTCAGGCTGCCGAACCAGGCGACGACGACGAGCAGCGATACGGAGACCGTGACCGGTACCCCGCCGAGGCCGGCCGCGCCGGAGTCGAGGTCCGAGTCGAAGGAGTGCTGGTCGGCGGCGCCGGCGAGCACCAGCAGCCAGAAGAAGACGACGACCACGAGCGCCGCGCCGAAGATGACGGCGGGGAAGCCGAGTGCCGCGTCCAGGAACTCACCCATCGGTCCCACCCCCTCTGCTGTTCTGCGCGCCTGCCCGGTGGCGGGCGCGGACTTCTACCGGTACGGGGGAGTTCCGTTCGGGCCGCCCGGCCGGTGCCGGCGGTCGTACGTCCCGGTGGTGGCGGTCGTACGGTCCGTCCCGGTGGCTACGGGCCGTCCCGGAGATCGCGGTCCTGCGGTGGCGGGGCCCGGCGCTGCGGCACTGCGAACGGTGCCGCAGCGACCGGGTCGCTCCCCTGAGGCGCTTCCGTCGAATCCCGAATCCCCCGTGGATCCCCCGTGGATCGTCCGGACGGGCGCCTGTTCTCCCCCGTATCCCCCGTGCTCCCCCGTGTGTTCCCCCGTTGTGTTGCTGACCTGATCCTGTCATCCGAACCGCCCCCGCCGCATTGCCGGATTCCGGCAATCTTTACGCTTTCCTGATGCCGGGCACCGGCACCGCCCGGCGAGCATTGGTGAAATGACAAGACTGTTGCAAGGCTGAAGGAGAGTGTGTGGCTGAGCCGAGGATCCCCGACGAAATGCTGGGAAATTATGCCCAGATTCTGGGTGAAGTCGCCACAACGGGACGGCGTCTGACACGTAACGAATTGGAGATGCGCCGCGCGCTGGGCCGGGAGGCGGCCGATGCGGGGCATCAACTGCGCGCGCTGGTGACGATGCATCTGGCACAGACCCGGGAGGCCTGGCCACGTGCCGCTGCCGGAAACAGCCCCGCTGTGACGGACGCTGTGCTGGCGGCGGTGGAGCAGGCGGTCGACGCGTTCGCCGAAGGGTTCGAGCGGGCACAGCGGCTGACGGTGCGGCGGGAGGAGGCGGCGCGCCGCGAATTCATCGACGACCTGCTGTACGGGCGCAGCGATCTGGTCCATCTCGCGGAGCGGGCCACCCGCTTCGGCCTGCGGCTTTCCCGGGCACACGCGGTCGGGGTGGCGACGGGCCCGGAGGCGTACACGGAGACGGACGCGGTGCCGCGCAGTGTGGAGGCGGCGCTGCTGACCCGGTTCAGCGGCCGCAAGATCCTGCTGACGACGAAGGACGGGCGGATCGTCTGCATCGCGCCCGGCAGCCAGCCCGACGTCCTGCGCTACTTCGCCAAGCAGTCGCACGCGGCGACGGACGGCGGCCAGGTCGCGATCGGCCGCCCGCACAAAGGCCCTGGCGGGGTGGTCCACTCGTACGACGAGGCGCTCGAAGCGCTCGACCTGGCGGAGCGGATGGGGATGGAGGACCCGGTGCTCTACGCCTCGGACCTCCTGGTCTACCCGGTGCTGACGCGGGACAGGCAGGCGATGGCGGACCTGGTGCGCAGCGAGCTGGGCCCGCTCCAGAAGGCGCGGGGTGGCGCGGAGCCGCTGCTGAGGACGTTGTCGGTCTACTTCGACGCGGGCTGTGTGGCGGCCGAGACGGCCCGCCGACTGGCGCTGAGCGTACGGGCGTTGACGTACCGCCTGGAGCGCATCCACCAGCTCACCGGCTCGGACCCGGCGGACCCGATGCACCGCTACAGCCTGCAGACGGCGGTGATCGGCGCCCGTCTGCTGGACTGGCCGGCCAAGGAGCTGTGACGTCCCCGGCCGGCCGCTGTTACGCGCGTGCTCTCAGAGGTCGAACTCGTGCGGCGGCAGGTCCAGGGCGAAGCACGCCTCGCGCACGACGGCCTGCTCCGTCTTGTCGAAGTCACCGTCGGCGCCGCCGATGATGATGCCGATCTGGATGACGGCACGCGCCTCGGCGGGCTTCTTCTTCGCCTTGGCGATCTCCTGGAGAATGCTGACCTTGCCGAAGTCGAAGTCGGCGGTGAGCTTGTTCAGGTAGTCGTTGAAGCGCCGCTGGAGGTCGTCCGCGGGGAAGTTCTTCAGGACGTCGTTGTTGGCGATGAGCGCGGCGACGCGCTGACGCTCGGACGCGTCGATGGAGCCGTCGGCGGCGGCGACCAGCGCACACATGGCCATGCTCGCGTCCCGGAACGCCCCTGACTTCAGGTCGTTCTTCTTCGCTTCCAGCTGCGTCTGCATAGACGAAGCGGATTCCTTGATCCGATCCCACAGGGCCATGACATCTCCATACGTTGCGGTGCAATGCCGGAACAAAAGAAAACTCTACAGACGTGTAGAAGCTAGCAGGGACGGTGGCCCCCCGCCCCGGGTTCGCGGTCTCTGCCAGGCCCGTACGACCGGTTCCGCCAGGCCGGCGGCGGACGGGCCCCGGGCAGCCCAACGGCCGGTCCGGGCTGCCGCGTCGACGGCGGCCCGAACCGGCCGGGGGAGGAACCGCGGGGTACGCGGGGTCAGTCGCCGCGCGCCTCGCCCGCGGGTTCGGGGGTGAGGTCGTCGTGGGCGGCGAGCCGGCGCTCGGGCGCGGACCGGGGCACGTCGTGCACCATGCCTCCCCGGCCCGTCCCGCTGCCGCCGCGCAGGGCCTCGATCTTCGCGGCGAGGGGCTGCGTCCACCGGGCGGTGAGCGGGCCGACGATGACGAGGATCAGAACGTACGCGGTGGCCAGCGGCCCGATGCGCGGCTCGGTGGCCACGGCCAGACCGGCGATGACGATGGAGAACTCACCGCGTGCCACGAGCGTGCCGCCCGCCCGCCAGCGCCCGCGCGAACCGACTCCGGCGCGACGGGCCGCGTACCAGCCCGTGGCGATCTTGGTGAGGACCGTGACGACGGCCAGGACGGCGGCGGGCAGCAGCACCGGGGGGATGTCGGCCGGGTTGGTGGAGAGCCCGAAGAAGACGAAGAACACGGCGGCGAACAGGTCGCGCAGCGGCGTGAGGAGCTTGCGGGCACCCTCGGCGACCTCGCCGGAGAGGGCGATGCCGACGAGGAACGCGCCGACGGCCGCCGAGACCTGGAGCTGCTGGGCGACCCCGGCGACGAGGACGGTGAGGCCGAGGACGACCAGGAGCAGCATTTCCGGGTTGTCGGAGGAGACCGCGCGGCTGATGAGGCGGCCGTGGCGCAGGGCCAGGTACAGCACGAAGCCGACGGTGCCGAGCGCGATCACGAGCGCGAGGCTGCCGCCCGCCAGGCTGACCCCGGCGAGCATGGCGGTGAGCAGCGGCAGGTAGACCGCCATCGCCAGGTCCTCCATGACGAGGACGCCGAGGATGACCGGGGTTTCGCGGTTGCCGAGCCGCCCGAGGTCGGTCATCACCTTCGCGATCACGCCCGACGACGAGATCCAGGTGACCCCGGCGAGCGCGACGGCGCCGACGGGGCCCCAGCCGAGGACCAGGGCGGCGACGGCACCGGGCGTCGCGTTCAGCACGAAGTCGACGGCCCCGGACGGGTACTGCGTCTTGAGACTGGTCACCAGCTCGGAGGCGCTGTACTCCAGCCCCAGCAGGAGCAGCAGCAGGATGACACCGATCTCGGCGCCGACCATGGTGAACTCTTCGCTGGCGTCGAGCGGGATGATCCCGCCGTGGCCGAAAGCCAGCCCTGCGAGCAGGTAGAGGGGAATGGGGGAGAGCCCGATCCGCCCGGCGGCCCGCCCGATCAGCCCGAGCCCGAGGATGACGGCCCCCAGCTCCACCAGCAGTGCGGTCGTGTCATGCACGGTCAGCCCTCCGCAATGATCTCGGAGAGCGCGTCGACGCCCTCACGCGTACCCACGGCGACGAGCGTGTCCCCGATGGCGAGTCGAAAGTTCGGTTCCGGCGACGGGTGCGCGCTGTGCGTACGCAGCACCGCCACGATGGACGCCCCGGTCCGCGTCCGCGCCCGCGTCTCCCCCAACAGCCGCCCCCCGTAAGGCGAACGGGACCCGAGCGGGATGTGCTCGGTGACGAGGTCGATGCCCTCGGTGCGTACGGCGTCGATGGGCGCGGGGTCGATGAGGTGGGCCAGCGCGGTGGCCTCGGCCGTCGTCAGGGGCACCGACAGCCGGCACGAATCAGGGTCGTCCTGTTCGTAGAACCCGATGAACCGCCGCCCGTCGTGGTGGACGACGACGGAGATGTGCTGCCCCGTGTCGGTGGTGAAGTCGTACTGAGCGCCTACTCCGGGCAGTGACGTGCGACGGGTTCCCATGGCTTCCTCCCGAGACGTGCGTCGGTGTCTCGGCGCACAGGACGATGTCTTTATCCGGCCCTTACTTTATCGACCGGCCCGAAGCGGCCCAGGGGCGCTGGTGGTGGCCCGGCACCCTGGTCCACCGCGCCTGAAGGGCGGCGGATCAGTACTTCCCGTCGACCGGAATCCAGCCGGACCAGGACTCGGGCTGGTAGAACTTCCCGGTGTCACCGTCGTAGCGCAGCACCCGCAGGCGTACGTTCCCGCTCTCGCGGTAGTCCTTGGCGCAGGTCGCCCAGGTGTTCACGCCGAGCTTGTTGATGCAGACCTCGGCGGCGCGCCCGTAGTCGGTGTAGACGCCGACGGCGGCGGACATGCCGTCCTTCTCCGTGTCGCCCGCCCAGACGACGTCGCCGTTGTGCTGGAAGCATCCGGTGGCGCCGTAGGCGGCGGTGGTACCGAGGCAGATATCGGACGCCGGAGCGGCCTTGGCGGCTGCCGTTGCCGAGACGGGAACGCCGGCGCCGGGTTCGAGGGAGGGGGCCACGGCCCGGGTCACGGCCCCGGGCTCCAGGGAGGGAGAACCGGCCCCGGCGCCCGGAGCGAGGCCGTCGACGACCTTCACATCCGCGGGCAGCCGCACTTCCTGAAGGCTCGCCGCCGATTCGTCGGCCACGGCGGGCGCGGCCGTAAGGGCCGAGAACGCGAGCGCGGACGCCAGTGCTGAGGCAAGTGCTGACACGCCGGCGAAGACGCTCACCTTTATGCGCCAGTTTTCACGCATATTTTCACTACCCCCGCACCTGACTCCCGTTTAGAAGCCACCCATTGTCGAATGTGAACAGGGTGTGAGGCTAAGGGATCCCCGAGCGCGGTGGAAGCTACGAAGCCGGCCGACCGCGCAGCGGGAGGGGACGGCGGGCCGGGCGGGCCGGAAAGGCCGGGTCGTCTGCGACATCCGCATTGTCAGTCGGTCCGCGGTGCCGCAGAAAGGGACGCGGATGGCGCGAAGAACGTGAAGAAGAAGAATGAACACCGTCTTCGGAGCCGCCCGCGAACTGCGCCCCTGGGGACAGGAACCACCCGTAGCCGAGGCTCTTGACCGGCTTCTCGGCCTGATGACAGCGGCATGGTGGTCGACCGAGACGGAGCCCGTCCCGGGAAGGGGGTCGGCTGCTCCGGCATCGGGTTCGCCCCGCTCAGCGAGGCAGGCCTCGTCAGCCCCGAGAGATCGGCGCGATCCCGGCACTGGTGGCGCGGCGCACAGGTTGACGAGCTATGGGGCGGCCCGGCTGGTTGGTCAACTGGGCCCGGTCTACATCCCTGTGGCGCATGTACAGCGTGTACGCGGGTGGGGGTGGTGGCGCGCGAGGGCGGTCGGTTCCTGCTGATCCACCGGGCGGGCGACGGGCTGGGGGAGTTGTCGGCCGGGGAGTTGGGGGCGGCGGAGCGGGGCAGTACGCCGTTGACGTCCAGGGGGGGGAGGAATGGGCGTTGTTACCGGCTTGGCATGGGGGGATTGGTCTGTGTCAGGGCTACTCGATGCGCACCGGTCCAGGGGGCCAGCCGATGACGGCGTCTGCCTGGACGTTGCGCAGGGTTGTGCCTTCGAAGCGGGCGCCGGTGATGTCCGTGGGGCCCAGGCGGGGGATGCCTGTGTTGACGCTGCTGAGCCTTGCGCCTGTCAGGTCGGTGTCGCGCAGGTCGGCATCCCGTAGGTCGCAGCCGGCCAGGACCGCGCCGCGTAGGGAGGCTCCGCGCAGGTCTGCGCCGCTGAAGTCGCAGAACTTGAACCAACAGCCTTCCAGAGTCGCGTAGCGGAGGTCCGCGCCCGCGAACGAGCAGCGCGCGAAGCGCAGTTGGTTCGTGCGGGTCGACGCGAGGTTCTGGTGGGTGAAGTCCTCGCCGCTTACGGCCGCGTAGCGGTGGAGCTCGGACAGGCGTTGGCGCGCGGTCAGTGGCGTGGTCATGGGACCAGCGTCTCAGTCGGGGTGGAGGTCGGAGTCGAGATTTCGACAATTTGAGGATTCAACAGATGGTCGTGTCGGCGACGATCGCGCGCCTCTGTAGGGGGACTTGGGGCCCTCTCGGGCCGGTTTGGGCGCGAACGCCCCCGCGCCTGCTGTACGGTGATCAGGTCATCACGCTCTGTGTGTGCGTGTACGTCATGCGCGCATGGGGCGGCCCCCGGTGGTGTTACAGCACCTAGCCGAGGGCCTTCACCCAACTAGTGGAAGAGAGTCCACCGGGATGCTTTGGCATGCTATCGCGCCGGTTCGGCGCTACACGAAGGCCTCGCACGATGTCGTGCGTCATCCGCGTCTGTGCAGTGACGCGAAGATCTTGCTGTTGTACGTGCAGGGGTTGCCCGATGACCAGACCCACTTGGCGTTGTCGGAGCATGGTCGGAAGCTGGGGATCAAGGGGCGTGCGTTTCAGCGGGCCAAGGAGCAGTTGGTCCTGAACGGGTTTGTGCATGAGCGGAAGGCTCCTGCGGAGCGGGGGTTGTGGGTCACCCATCAGTTGTCCTCCAATGTGCCGTTGAGTGATGCCGATGCTCTTGTCGTGTGGCGGGAGGCCGGTGTGGGGGAGGAGTCGTCTCCGAGTGTGCACTTTCCGACCGTCGGTGAGCCGGGTCCTCGGACCGTCGGTCATCAACTACCGGTAGACGAAGAACTGGGGAAGAACTCATCCCACCCACCCACCGAAGAGCCCGGTGTGGAGCCGGTTGTCGAGCTGATGCCGCCTCAGGAGGCTGAGGCTGAGCGGGTGTTGTTGTCCCTGCGGCACTCTCATCGGCAGTTGCATCTGGGGGTTGCCGAGGCACGGTCCCTCGTCGGGCAGGCTGCCGAGTGGTTGCGGCGTGGGGTGTCGGGTGGTGAGCTTCGGCGTGTGCTGAGCAGTGGTCTGCCGTCGGACGGGGTGCGGTCGGCTGTGGGGTTCCTGGGGCATCGGCTTGTGCAGAAGATGCCCGAAGCGCCCGCGCCTGAGCCCGCTCTCGCGCCAGTCCCTGCGCCGGTGCCCGTGTCGGTGTCGGTGCCGGAGCGGGGGGCGCCTGCTGTTGCGGAGGGCGGGGAAGTGGAGGCGTTGCCGCCTGTGCTTCCTGTGTCTGCTGCGACCCGGTACGTTGTGCCGCTCGTGACCTGTCAGGGGCCCGGGAGCGAGCATGTCTTCCGGCCCTTGGGCGAGGAGACCGAGTGCCCCGACTGCCAGCAGGCCGCCGCCTGGGCCCGGTGGGCCGAGCGGCGGGCCGCCGATCTGGGGATCGATCTTGCCGAAGACGCCGCGGCTGCCGTGGAGGCCGGGCGGGACCCGGACGGGTGGCGGTCTCGACTCGCCGCTGCCGCCGCTGCTGCCTCCGAGGGCTCAGCCGGGCTATAGCGCGAGGCCGACCGGGGCGTCAGGGCTGGGCGACGGCTCGCTGTAGGCGGAGTTGGCCGATTTCCGCAACGTTCTTCATGAGTTCGGCGTTCACCCAGGCGATCATGTGGGCGATGGTGTGCTGCGGGTCCTCCTGCCACGGGAACGGGGCCGTCGCGTCCAGGTCGGCGGTGGTGAGGCCGTCCAGAGCCGCCAGCCAGTCCGTCCGCAGGCCGCGCAGCCACTCGACGGTCGGGGCGCCCTCGCCGGGCCAGGCGATGGCCTCCCGGTCCCGGGGCGTTCTCCCCTCGGCGTGGTCCACGGCCACGCTCCACCACCAGCCCATGTGCCAGCTCAGCCAGCCGATGGTGGGGACGGGCACGGGGTCGGGCTCGGTGTCGGCCCAGTCCGGCTTCCACGTCCCGTCGGCGGAGCGGCGTACCGTCCAGCAGTTCGCGGCGGGCTCCCACAGGAAGTCCTCGGGCTCGATCCGCTCCAAGTGGTACTCGAACAGCGACCACGTCAGGTCGAACTGCCAGCGCAGCAGGTCGATCGTGGTGGAGGTGGAGGTGGAGGTGGGGGAGGCGGCGGCGGAGGGCCGGGGTGCGGAGGTGGTCACCGTACGAACTTCGCACAGTGGCGGGGGCGATGAGAAGCGGTTTGTGCGGCGGCGGACGCGCCTGTGCCCGGCGACGTACCGACGTACGTACGTTGCCGGGCACAGGCGGTGGAGCTGATGCGGGAGGGCGTCAGTCCGTGATCTCGATCTTGTCCTTGTTCTGGTCGCTCTTCTGCGGCGAGGAGGACGTGTCGGACGCCGACGACGAAGCCGGGCCGGCCGTGCGGTTCTTCAGGTTCTCCAGGAGGGACGCCACGTCCACGCCCGTCGTGGAGCTGAGCAGCTCCATGCCCTGGGCGACGTTGTCGGTGACCGTACGGGCCAGCTGACCGGCGCCGTCCGTCGAGATGACCGTCAGCTTGTCGATCGCGCTGAGCGGCTCGGAAGCCTTCGCGACGACCTCCGGGAGGACCTCGACCAGCATCTGGAGGATGGCCGCGTCACCGTACTGAGCGAACGCGTCGGCCTTCTTCTGCATGGCCTCGGCCTCGGCCGCACCCTTGGCGGCGATCGAGGCGGCCTCGGCCTCACCCTCGATGCGCACCGCGTCGGCCAGCGCCGAACGGTGGAGCTTCTCACCCTGACCGGTCAGGCGCGAGCGCTCCGCGTCCGCCTCGGCCTCCTTGACCTGGGCGATACGGCGGGCCTCCGCCTCCTGCTCGGCCTGGTAACGGGCGGCGTCGGCGGGCTTACGGACCTTCGTGTCCAGCTCGCGGTCGGTCAGCGCGGCCTGGCGCTCGGCGACCTTCTCCTGCTCCTGGAGGACTTCCTGCTGGCGCGCGGCCTCGGCGAGCGGACCGGCGGCGTTGGCCTGGGCGGCCGCGGCCTCGGTCTCGGCCTTGATCTCGGCCTGCTTCAGGTAGTACGTCCGCTCGGCGATGGCGATCTCCTCGGCCGCCTTCAGCCGGGCCTGCTCCGAGGCGCGCTTGGAGATCGCCTCGGCGATGTCCGCCTCCTGCTTGGCGCGGGCGGCCTCCGGGCGGCCGAGGTCCTCCAGGTAGGAGCCCTCGGTGGTGATGTCCTGGATCTGGAAGGCGTCCAGGATCAGGCCCTGGCCGGAGAGGCTGGTCTCGGCCTCCTCCGCGACCTGCCCGGCGAACGCCGCCCGGTCGCGGATGATGTCCTCGACCGACATGCGGCCGACGATGGCGCGGAGCGCTCCGGAGAGCACTTCCTGGGTGAAGCCGACGATGCCGTCCTGCTGCTGGAGGAAGCGCTGGGCGGCGGCACGGATGGCGTCCTCGCCGCCACCGACCTTGACGATCGCGACGCCTTCGAGGTTGGACTTCACGCCGCGCAGGGTGACCGCGCCGCGGACGGCGATCGGGATGTGCCGGCTGGAGAGGTCCAGGGTGAACTTCTGCTGGACGAACGGCACGACGAAGACGCCGCCACCGACGACGACCTTCTGGCCGCTGTTGTCGACGCTGGTGAGGCCGGTGACCGGATCGGTCGACTTCTTGCCGCGGCGGCCGGTGATGATGAAGGCCTCGCTGGGCCCGGCGACCTTGTATCGCGTGATGACGACCAGGCCGAGCAGGACGAGGAGTACGACGATGCCGATGACGGCGATGACAACTGGACTCATGAAAGGTGTCCCCCCTGCCTCCCGGTTGGGGGACGGCAGATTGTTGTGGTGCGGGGTGCTGGTGGGGTCGGTGGGGTGAGGGTGACGGTGACGGTAAGGGTGGGTTCGGCGTTCTGACGTCTGCTGGTGAGGGAGTCAGTCGGTGGCGGAGTCAGTCGGTGGTGGAGTCAGGCGGTGGTGGAGTCAGGCGGTGGCGGAGCGGCCGGTCCGCAGGGTCAGCGCTCGACCGGGCGGACGGCGACCGAGGTGGTCGACAGCTCCGCCTCCACCCAGATCTCGGTGCCCCGGACGACAGGTGCCGGGGACTTGGCCGCGTATTTGACGGGCTGACCCGCCAGCCGCAGCATCACCTCACCGTAGCCCTCGGCCGGGATGGCCGTGACAACCGTCCCGGACGTGCCGACGAGGTCGCCGCCGCGCGGCGTGGAGGAGGTCTGGTCCCGCATCAGGGCCTTGCTGAGTTTCCAGGTCAGCCAGCCCGCGACCACACCGGCCGTGACGCCGACGACGGTGGCCACGAACGGCCCGGCACCCGTGGCGCCGAGCACGATCGCCCCGCCGAAGCCGAGCATCGAGGTGAAGCCGGCGATCACCGGGAGCGAGAGCAGTCCGTCGAAGAGCCCGTCGAGCGCGCCGTCGAACATCCCTTCGAGGACGCCGCCGAAAATGAGGGAAAGGGCCAGCAGGACGATCCCCGCAATGCCGAGACCGAGAAAGAAGGTCACGTGATCACTCCCCTGCTTTTCGACTTCCTCCGGGTATTTTCCGTTGAACTGGCTGGATGATCCCATACATGACCGGTTCGTAGCACTGCCGGATCCCGGCAGTCTTTACGCGGTTTTGATGCCGGACAACTGATCAGCAAGGGTGGAAAGTGACTGGAAGGTCGCTCCCAGCAGCGCAACGTGCTTCCAGCGTAGGACGCCGTCGGGGCCGATGAGGAAGACCGCCCGCCGTACGCCGATGCCGGGTGCGGCGACCCCGTACGTCCGGGCGGTCTCCCGGCCCTCGTCGGCCAGCAGCGGCATACGGAGCCCTTGGGCGCGGGCGAACGACTCATGGCTGTCCACACCCTGTGGACTGATTCCCCAGACCTCCGCGTCGAGCCCCTCGAAGGTCTCCATGCCCGAGGAGTACGAGCACAGCTGCTTCGTGCAGACGCTGGTGTTGTCCCCGGGGTAGAAGGCGAGGACCAGGGAACGGCCCCGGGCGGCGGAGAGCGCGTAGTCACCGCGTTCGAAGGTGTCCCCGGACAGGACACCGCCGGGGAGGGTGAAGTCCGGTGCCGGGCTGCCGAGGGGAGGTCCTGCGGCCATGAGGGCTCCTTCTTGTGCGTTCGTGGCGCGTGGATGCGGGGGCGGGGGCACGTACCCGTACACGGGCGGGGCTCGTGCTCGTACATGGTCCGGGTCCGTGCTCGTGCACGGGCCGGGTCCGCGCCCGTACATGGTCCGGGTCCGAGCCCGTACAGTGAACGGCACTTTCCGTCCGTTGACACGTTCGGCCCATCCGGAACGGGGTCCGCACCGAATACGGAGGGAGCGGCGGCGTCGTCCTCCGCACCCGGATCTGGAGGTACGTGTGGCCCAACGACCGCCGTCGGCAGCGGTACTCGTCCTGCACGGGGGCCACGAGAACGGTACGGAACCGCCGCCTCCCGGTCTCCTGAACCTCCCCGGCGTCCGCATGCGCCCCTTCGTCCGGGCCCTGACCCGGGCCACCCGCGCCCCCGAGGACGGTCGCGAGGTCCTCGTACGGCAGGTGCGCTACGTCCACCGCGGCTGGAACGGGTCCCGCGCCGACGCCCTCCGCGACGCCCTGGCCGCGCTCGACGCCCTCGGTGAGGAGGCCGGGGAGCTGCCGGTGGTCCTCCTCGGCCACTCCATGGGTGCCCGCGCCGCCCTGCGCGCCGCCGGGCACCCCCTCGTACGCGGTGTCGTCGGCCTCGCCCCCTGGTGCCCGCCGGGCGACCCCGTCACCCAGCTCGCCGGGCGCGACGTCGTTCTGGTGCACAGCAGCCGGGACCGGGTCACCAGCCCCCAGGCCACTCAGTCCCTCACCACCCGGGCCCGCCGGGCCGGCGCCCGTACCTGCATGGTCACCGTCCGGGGCGGTGACCACGCGATGATCCGCCGCGCCGCGGCCTGGCACCGCCTCACGACCACCCTGGTCACCGGCCTGCTGGGGACCGGCGGACTGCCGGGGCCCGTCACCGCGGCCCTCGGCCTGCCGCCGACCGCCGAGCCCACCGAGGGCACCCTCGACCTCGACCGGCTGCGCGCCGAGCGGGGGGCCGGGCTCCTGCCCAGTTCCTGACCGTCTCCGGGCGCCGCCTTACGGTGCGGCCTTCGGCGTGTCCCCGGGCGCCGCCCCTGCGCGCCGCCCCGGGCCGTCTCCGGCCGAGCGCGCCCGCCGCCCTGCGGATGCGGTGCCGGGGGCGGCCGTCCACGATGGGGATCCGAAAGGCCCGGCGACGGCGGAGGAGAACCCCTTGCAGGCCGAAGCGTGCGGCGACGGCATGCCGTCGTCCTTCGACCCCCCGACCGTGGCTGCCCTGCTCGACGGGAACCCCGCCGGAGTGGCCGTACTCGACGTGAACCTCCGCTACACGTACGTCAACCCGGCGCTCGAACGGCTCAACGGCCTCCCCGCCGGATCCCACCTGGGCCGGGCCTTCTCGGAGGTGCTCCCCGAACTCCGGGGCCAGGCCGCCGTTTTGCGCGGCGTCCTGCGCGACGGGGAACCCCGCGAGCAGACGATCAGCGGCCGCACCTGGGCCGCGGCCTCCGACGCCTCGAGGTTCTGGCGCGCCACCTACCACCGGCTGGAGACGGGCGGGGCGGTGTGCGGGCTGATGGTGATCGTCGTTGAGATCAGCGACATCGCCCGGCAGCGGGCCGAGCTCGAACGGGCCCGCGGCCATGTCGCCCTGCTCTCCACGGCCGCCGTCCGGATCGGCACCACGCTCGACATGGGCACCACCTGCCGGGAGCTGGCCGACTACGTCGTGCCCGCCTTCGCCGACGCGGCGGTCGTCGACGTCTTCCCGCCCGAGGTGGGGCACGCCGTACGCCGCGCCGGACCCGGCGTCCTGCGGTTGTGGCGCGCCGCGCTGCGGGGCGTGGGCGAGCTGGACGAGCAGATGCGGCGGTTCGGCCATCCGGAGGAGTACGTCGACTTCGCGGCGGACTCCGCGGTGACCCGCTGCCTGGCCGGGAACGAGCCGGTCCTCGACGACTGGTCCGAGCACCGCAGCACCCGGTCCGCCTTCACCTCGGAGCGGATCGCCGCCTCCCAGGCCCTCGGCCTGCGCGAGGCGCTCATCGTCCCGCTCACCGCCCGGGGCCGCCCGCTGGGCGTGCTCAGCCTGGTCCGGGCCGAGGGCTCCCCCGCCTTCACCGACCAGGACACGGTCGTCGCCCGGGAACTCGCCGGCCGGGCCGCCGTCGACCTCGACCACGCCCGCCGCTACGACCGCGAGCACAGCATCGCCCGGGAGCTCCAGGGCTCCCTGCTCTCCGAGCCCCGCGGCCCCCACCCGCACGTGGAGATCGCCACCCGGTACCTGCCGGCCGAGCGGGGCGTCCTGGTGGGCGGCGACTGGTTCGACGTCGTACCGCTCCCGGACGGCCGCCACCTCAAGGCCATGGGCGACGTGATGGGCCACGGTGTGGAGGCGGCCGTGGCGATGAGCCACTACCGCTCGCTGCTGCGGCTGCTGGCGGGCGACGACCTGCCGCCGCACCAGATCCTGGAGCAGCTCGACACCATGGTGGAGCGGTCGGGCCTGGACCGGGCGGCGACCTGTCTGCTGGCCGTCGTGGACCGGTTCGGCGGGGTGTGCGAGGTGGCCAGTGCGGGGCATCTGCCGCCGGTGTTCATCGACCCGGGGGAGGCCGGGGCCCGCATCGTCCAGGTGGAGTCCGGGCCGCCGCTGGGCATGGGGTTCGGCGGCTACCGGACCACCTCCGTGCCGTGCGGCCCGGGGACGGTGCTGTTCATGTACACCGACGGCCTGGTCGAGCGCCGGGGCGAGGACATCGACGTGTCCGTCCAGCGGCTGACCTCGCTGACCCTGCCGCCCAGCGGGCGGCTGGAGGACCTGCTCGACCGGGTGCTGGACCGGTTCGGCGGGGAGGCGGAGGACGACATCGCGGTGCTGGCCTCGCGCATCCGGGAGGGGCCGCCGGTGCTGCGGAGGCCGGGGGGCGGTGGTGCGTAGGGGGACCCAGTGCAGGGCAGCCCCGCGCAGGGCAACCCCGCAGAGGGGACCCCGCGCAGGACACCCCCACGCGCAGAACCCGCCCCTCAGCCCAGCTCCAGGCTGGTGATGCCGTAGTACCCGCTCCGGTCGATCACCGGCTCGGGGCCCGTGTACATCCGGGCCGTGTCGAACGACGGCGACAGGCCCAGCTCGCCCGCGAGCCGTACGGCCGCCGGGTTGATGTCCGGGACGTCGATCGCCACCGGCGCGTCCGGCGCCGTCGCCGCGAGCGCGCTCACCAGCGCCGCCGCCACCTGCGGGGACGTGGCGTAGAGCGGGCCGATGCGGGATGCGGCCCGGCAGGCGCGCAGCACCGCGAGGCCCTGGAGCTCCCCGTCGCGCACCGCCGCCAGCGCGGTGCGCCGGGGGGCCGCGATCCAGGTCGCCAGGAAGCCGTGCCGGGCGGCCGGGAAGAACCGCCGGTCGTACGTGGCGAGTTGCCCGAAGGGCACGCTGCGGGCGTCGACGAGGGCGGTGCCCGGGGGCGGTGCGATGTCCGCCGGCGGTGTGCCCTCGTAGCGCGCGTTGCTCCAGCAGGTGCGGAAGCCGGAGCGGCGGTAGTTGTCCTGCTGCGCGGGCACCCCGTCCAGCCCGATGTTCCGGCCGGGGAGCCGGGCCGTCCCGGCCTGCCAGGTGCGCAGCCCGTAGCCCCGGCCGCGCAGGTGGGGGCGGGTCAGGTAGAAGCCCAGGAAGCCGTGGTCGGGGCCGTAGCGCACGACGGAGACGGAGGTGACCGGTACGCCGTCGAGGCGGCCGATCAGGAAGCCGCCGGGGTCGGTCGGGAAGAAGACCCCGCCGTCGTCGAGGCCGGGGTTCCAGCTCTCCTCGTGGGCCCATTCGCCCAGCGTCACGATGTCCTCGGCACTGGCCGCGGCGATCCGGAAGTCGTCAACAGGGTTCGGCACGGCACAGTCGTACCCCGGGCGGGGGCGGTTCAGCGACCGGCGGTTACGCCGTACGGGTGATCGAGGCCCGCATGGTTCCGGTGACGGTGACGCCCTGCCGGTCGGCCGTCATGAGGCCGGCGATCACGCGGTTCGGGTGACGACCTGCCGGTCTGCCATCGCGAGGTCTGCCATCGCGAGGCCGGCGATTCCAGCGGTCGGCGATCACGCGGTCGGTGATCACGCCGTCTCCGGGTTCTCCCGCCGCCGGCCGCGCAGTTGCCGCAGGATCAGGGCGGCCGAGGTGATCAGCGGCAGCATCCCCGCCACCGCGTCGGCGGTGTTCAGCTTGTCGTGCGAGCCCTTGGCCCGGCGCACCTGCTTGGAGGCCCTGATGACGGCGAGCGCGCTGCTGCCCAGGCTCAGTGCGAGCCCCACCTTGCTGCCGCGCAGGCCCTTGGCGGGCGCGGAACGGTTCTTCTTCGCCATCGGAGGTACCTCCACGTGGTGCGGTGCGGGGTGTTCCGGACTCGCCCGTTCCACGTAACCGGGTCCGCCCCGCCCCCGCAAACGCACACGTTCACCAGGTCGTTCACCACCCCGTCCAGAGCAGGTGGTTGATCAGCAGCGCCGGGACCACCGACGCGACCAGCCAGTACCGTGCGGTCCGGGCGGGCAGCAGCGCGGCGGCGGGCAGCAGCCACAGCAGGAACGGCTGCCAGATGCGCTCGGTCTCCGCCTTGCTCATCCCGGAGAGGTCGGCGGCGAGCAGGGCCACCAGCGCGGCCAGGACGAGCAGCGCCAGCCGGTGGGCGGGCGCTGTGGTTCCCGTACGGAGCGCCCGTACGGCCCCGGGGGCGTACGCCGCGCTCCGGCGCACCCCGGCCACGGCGGCCAGGCCCGCCGCGAGGACGGCACACGCGAGGTTGGCCCAGACCCAGTAGGCGTACGGGCGGACGCCGCCCGCGCCCTGGTAGTAGCGCTCGACCAGCAGGTGGTACGCGGTCCACCAGTTGAACCCGGCCAGGGTGAAGGCGGCCGGGACCACCAGCGCGCCGAGCAGGAACGGGACCACCGGGCGGGCCGTGCGGGCCAGCACCAGCACCGCGAGCAGGACCGCGGCCATCAGCCCCAGCCCGTAACTGAGGTAGCAGGTCCACCCGAACAGCAGACCCCCGCCCACCGCCGCCGCGGCCGGGAAGCGGACCCGGCGCGTCGCGGCCAGGGCGAGCAGCGCCACCGACCAGGCGGCGACGGCGGTGAAGTACCCGTCGGCGGAGACGCCCGCCCAGACGGCGGCCGGGGCGAGGACGAGGAAGGGGGCCGCGCGCCGGGCCAGGTTCTCGTCGGCCAGGACGCGCACGGTGACCAGCGCGGCCAGCACCGCCGAACTGCCCACGACGACGCACCAGACGGCGGCCCACGCGCCGCCGCCGAGCCCGACGCGGTCCAGCCAGACGAAGGTCAGCGTGGCGCCCGGCGGGTGCCCGGCGACATGGGCGGGCCAGTTGCCGGGCTCGCCGATCACGATGTGGTTCGCGAAGTCGCGCAGGGTGGCGGGGATGTCCTCGAAGCGGTCGATGACCCGCAGGTACTCGTGCTTGGTGGTGAGCCGCCGCTCGACGCCCCGGTGCCAGCCGTCGATCAGCGCCATCGAGAAGACCCAGGCCGTCGACCCGGCCCAGGCCGCCGCGAGGAGCCGCCGCCAGGGCAGCCGGGCGGCGAGGGGCGGGCCGTACGCGACCAGGAGCACGGCCAGGGTCAGCGCGGCGGGGGTGCCGGGGCCCAGGTGGGGGTCCCAGGAGGCCAGGAGGGGCGGCCACTGGACGTGGAGGGTGCCGGTCCGGTTCTGGACGGACCGGCCGACGAGGATGGCGGCGGCGACGAGCAGGGCGGCCAGGACGGCGGCGGTGAGGTCGTGACGGCCTTGGCGCCGGGCGGGTTCGCTCCTGGTGGGGGGAGGGAGTGGGGGCGGGGGTGCCAGGGGTGGTGGGCCGCCTGTTGTCCTCGTGCGTTCCGCGTGGTCTGCGTGCTCTGCGTGGTCCGCGTGCTCTGCGTGGTCTGCCTCGGTCACCTGGTTCGCCTGATCTGTTCGGCTCGCCTGGTTCGTGTGGCCGGTGCGGCCGGTGTGGCCGGTGTGGCCGGTGTGGTCCGTGCGGCTCGCTTGGTCCGTGCGGTCCGTGCGGTCCGTGCGGCTCGCCTGGTCCATGTCCTCGGTGCCCTCGCTGTCCTCGGTCTTCACGCTGGCACGCTATGCACGCCGGACCGCGTTCCGGCGGTACGACAGGGCCCGCGCCCGGCCACTGGGCCGTACGAGCGGCGCGTGGACGGTGCCGGAGCCGCGACCGCCTCCGTACGGCCTCCGGCGCCTAGCGTCGGCCCCATGCCCCTGCCCGACCTCCGCCGCCCGCGCATCCCCACCGACCCCGCCTTCTGGCGCAGCCCGGTGCGCGGGGTGCGGTTCACGGCGGTGCTGGGGCTCGTCCTGCTCGCCGGGCTCACCGTCGTGACCGTCACCGGGCTGCTCTCGTACGCGGCCTGCAACCCGGACCTGAACGCGGCCAACGACTCCACGCCGGACAAGGGGTGGCTCGGCTTCTACCTGTTCGCCTGGCCGACCGGGCCGCGCTGGCTCTACCGGCTGACGCAGGGGCTCCACGTCACCGTCGGCATCGTGCTCGTCCCCGTCCTGCTGGCCAAGCTCTGGTCGGTGATCCCGAAGTTCTTCGCGCTGCCGCCCGTACGGTCGGTGGCCCACGCCCTGGAGCGGATCTCGTTGCTGCTCCTGGTGGGCGGGGCGCTGTTCCAGTTCCTCACAGGGCTGCTCAACATCCAGCTCGACTATCTGTTCCCGGGGTCGTTCTACCCCCTGCACTTCTACGGGGCGTGGGTGTTCCTCGCCGGGTTCGTCGCCCACACCGCCCTCAAACTGCCCAGGGCCGTACGGGTGTTGCGCGGCGGCGCCCGGAGCGGTGCTGCCTACGGGGCCGATGGTGGGGCCGGTGGTGGGGCTCGTGGTGGGTCCGGTGGTGGGGCTGGCGGTGCGGCCGGTGAGCGTGACGAACTCGCCTCCCCCGACCCGCTGCCGCCGACGCTGTCCCGGCGCGGGGCCTTCGCCCTGGTCGGGGCGGGGTCGCTGCTCCTGCTGCTCACCACGGCCGGGCGGAGCTTCGACGGGGTGTGGCGCCGGACCGCGCTGCTCACCCCGCGCGGCGGTACGGAAGCGGGTCCGGGCGGCTTCCAGATCAACAAGACCGCCGCCGCCGTACGGATCGACGCGGCGGACCGGGGCGAGGCCTGGCGGCTGAGGGTGCGCGGGCCGGCCGGTGAATTCCGGTTCTCACGCGCGGAGTTGCTGGCCATGGAGCTGCACAGCGCCGCGCTCCCGATCGCCTGCGTGGAGGGCTGGTCCACCTCCGACCAGCTCTGGCGCGGGGTGCGGCTGCGGGACCTGGCGGTGATCGCCGGATATCCGGACCGGCCGCCGAGCGTGTTCGTGGAGTCCGTGCAGCGCAGCGGGCCGTTCCGCAAGGCCGCCCTGCGCGACAACCAGGTCCGCGACGGGCGCTCGCTCCTCGCGCTGGAGGTCAACGGGGCGCCGCTGTCGGCCGATCACGGCCACCCGGCCCGGATCATCGTGCCGGCGGCCCCTGGGGTGCTGAACACCAAGTGGGTCGGGTCGCTGACGTTCGGGGAGGGGTGGTGATGGCGACGCCTTCCGGGCCCCGGCGCCGACGCTTTCCCGTTCGCCTTCCCGTACGTCTCCCCGCAGGTCCTTCCGGGCGCCTTCCCGTACGTCTCTCCGGGCGTCTTTCCGTGCGCCGGTGGTACGGCGAGGGCCCTCTCCACCTCCTCCTGCTGGCCGCCACCTTCTGCCTGGCCGGATACGCCGGCGTACGCCTCCTGGGCGGCGACCCCCTCGGCGTACTGCTCTGGTTCGCCGGCTCGGCGCTGCTGCACGACCTGGTGCTGCTCCCCGTGTACGCGGGGGCCGACCGGGCCCTGCGCGCGGCCCTCGGACCGCGGCGAGCCCTGGTCAACTTCGTCCGCGTACCGGCCTTCCTCTCCGGGCTGCTCCTGCTGGTCTGGTTCCCGCTCATCACCCGGCGGACCGCACAGCGGTACGAGGCCGCCTCCGGCACCACCCCGGACGTCTACCTCTCCAACTGGCTGCTGATCACCGGCGGGTTGTCCGCCCTCTCCGCGCTCTGGCTGCTGGTCCGCGCGCTCCGCTCCCGTACGGGGTGGCGGGGGCGGCGCAGCGAGACGAAGGCCCGGCCGTCCGCGCTCCACTGATCGGCGGGCCGCCAGCCGCACGCGTCGGCGTACCGCAGCAGCGCCGGAGTGCCGATCCGGGCCCACGGGAACGGTCGGTCCGCCGGGTCGGGGGCGCACTCCCTCGCCGGTGCGCCCCGGCCGTCGTCCAGGCGGACCTGGACGCGTTCGTCGATGTCGAGCGGCGAGGTCTCCGCGATCAGCAGCCCGCCCGTGCCGAGCAGATCGGCCGCCCGGCCCAGCAGGGCGGCCGGGTCGCCGCCGATGCCGATGTTGCCGTCGACGAGGAGGAGGGTGCCCCAACGGCCCTCCCCCGGCAGCGGATCGAAGACGCTGCGGAGCAGGGCGGAGCCGCCGATGCGGCGGGTGCGGGCCACCGCCGCCTCGCTGACGTCGATGCCGAGCGCCCGGTGGCCGAGCCCGATCAGCTCCGCGACCAGCCGCCCCGGGCCGCAGCCGATGTCCAGCACCGGGCCCTCGCACCGGTGCAGGGCGGAGAGGTCGGCGGCGCCCGGATCGGAGCACCAGCGCTCGACCTCCAGGGGCAGCAGCCAGCCGTCGCTGCGGCGGAGGAAGAGCGGGCCGCGGCCGTTGCGCAGGGCGTTGGCGTACGGGTCGGTGCCCCAGGGGGCGGCCGTACGGGTGGCCTCGGGGCCGGGCCCGCCGCCGATCTCGGGGCGGGGCCCGGGGCGGGGTCCGGGGGCGGTCCCGTCGGTCCCGCCGCCGGTCTCGGGGTGGGGCCTGGGGCCGGTCTCGGGGTGGGCATCCGCGGTGGCGGGGGGCTTGGGGGCCTCGGGGGGCTCCCGGCTCTCTCTGCTCTCCCTGGTCTCCCGGGGCTCCCTGGCCTCCGGGGGCTTCTGTGTGGTGCCGCTGGTCTTCTGGGGCTCGGGCGCGGTGTCCGTGGACGCCTGGGGCTCCTGCGTGGCCGTCCCGGACGACGGGGGAAGCGTCGTACTCATCGCACCCCCGTCCGCGCCCCGGTCAGCCGGCCGAGCACCTCGGCGAAGCGGCCGTCGGGGGCGTCGGCCGCGACCCGGTGGGCGTCGGCCGCGGTGTCCACGTCGAGCAGGACCGGAAGGTCCCGTACCGCGAGGCCGGCCTCCACCAGCCGGCGCTGCTGCACCGCACCGGTCTCCGGTACGGACATGGGCACCCCGCGCAGCAGGGCGGGATCGGGTTGCGCGAGGCCCAGGGCCCAGAAGCCGCCGTCCTCGGCGGGGCCGAACCAGGCGTCGCAGCGCTCCCAGGCGTCCGGGGCGAGCGCGGGGGCGAGCAGGGCCGGGGTGATCTGCGGGGTGTCCATGCCGACCAGGAGGGCCGGCCCGGTACACCTCCCGAAGGCCGCCGCGAGCCGCTCGTCCAGCCCGCCCGCGCTCTGCGGGGCCACCTCGACGCCCGGCGGCACCCACGGGCCCGGCCGCCCGTCGAGGACGAGGACGCGCCGCCGGGCGGGGAGGGCGAGCACGGTCCGCAGCGTGTCCGCGAGGGCGGCGGCGGCGAGCTCGGCGGCCTCGGCGGGCGAGAAGGGCGGGCAGAGGCGGGTCTTGACCCGGCCGGGGACCGGCTCCTTCGCGATGACCAGCAACTCCGTGGGTCCGGTGGCTCCGGTGGGACTGTTGGGCTCTGTGGGAGCGGTGGGTGTGGCGGGTCCCGTGGGTTCGGGGGGCGTGGCAGGACCCGTGGGTGTGGCAGGTCCCGTGAGTGTGGGGGACCCGGCGGAGTCGTACGGCCTCATCGGGCGGCCCCCGTTCCGGTCGGCTCGGCTGACGGCAGTGAGAGGTGTGCCGGTGGCTCCCGCAGGACCCCGCGCATGTCGCGTACCGCGTGCCAGGTCCCGCGCCAGGTGCCGGTCACCTTGGACCTGCCCGTGCGCGGCCGGTACGGGACGTCGCTCTCGGCGACCCGCAGGCCGGCGTCCGAGGCCCGGACCACCATCTGGAGCGGGTAGCCGCTGCGCCGGTCGGTGAGGTCCAGGGCCAGCAGGTCGGCGCGCCGGGCCGCCCGGAGCGGGCCGAGGTCGTGCAGGCGCAGACCGGTGCGGCGGCGCAGCATCCGGGCGAGGGCGACGTTGCCGGCGCGCGCGTGCGGCGGCCACGCGCCCCGGCCCTCAGGACGGCGGCGGCCCAGCAGCAGATCGCACTCGCCGTCCGCGATCCGCCGGACGAACCCGGCCAGCAGCGCGGGGTCCAGCGAACCGTCGCAGTCGCAGAAGCAGACGAACTCGGCCTCGGCGGCGAGCAGTCCGGCATGGCAGGCGGCACCGAACCCGCGCCGCTCCTCCGTGACGACGTACGCGCCGAGGGAGCGGGCCAGCTCGGCCGAACCGTCGGTCGAGCCGTTGTCGACGACGATCGCGCGCCAGCCGGCGGGCACGCGGTCGAGCACCCAGGGCAGTGCGGCCGCCTCGTCCAGGCAGGGCAGGACGATATCGGCCCTCGGTACGGCTCTCCGGGGAGCGGTGTGCGGGGCAGTGGCATCAGGGAGGGCGGCAGAGGAATCGGTCACCCGCCTCACCCTACGGAGACAACTCCGGCATTTCGGCCTATGGGTTCATCCGGGGCATCAGCGTCGGCCGGATGGCGGTGGGGTACACCCGCGCCACACGCCACGCGCGGCCGGTCCCACCGCGGCATGACAGCGTCATCGCCCGTTCACACCACGTCCGTACGGGCGTCGCCACGCCTTGCGATCGTCACGGCGGAAGAACGCGTGTACGGAAACCGCGTGTCCGTGTACGGAAACCGCGTGGGCGGAATCCGCGTGCACGGGAATCACGCGTACCGAGGTCACGCGTACCGAGGTCACGCGTACCGAGGTCACGCGTACGAGACCGCGCGTATCGAGACCGCATGGATCGAAATCGCGCGTACGGAGAGGACGTCCATGAACAGATCGCACACCGGCCCGCCGCGGCGCGGGGCCCGGCTGCTGGCCGGGGTACTGGCCGCGGGCGCGGTCGTCGTCGGCGCCTCCACCGGGGCGGTCGCCGCGGGTCCGGGCGGCGCCGGTACGGGCAGCGCGGAGGCGTGCGCCGGGAGCGGGCCGCTGCCGCGCAGCTGCGCGCGGCCGGGGGATCTGATCGACGTCACGCTCGGCGAACTCCACCCGACCCAGGCCGTACTCGGCTTCGACCAGGTCTTCTACAAGCTGGGCCGGTACGGCAGCGCCCGGGACGAGGCGGCGGGCGGCTTCAACAAGCGCTTCGACGACTGGTGCGAGACCAACGGCCAGGGCGAGGCGGCCTCGGTGGGCCCCGGCGCCCGGCTGGACGACCCGTCGAGCTTCACCTGCACCGTGCCGCTCGGCCAGGAGACCGCGAAGTCGATCGCCCCGATGAAGACGGCCGTGATCGGGCCGGGCGGGAAGCTGTACCTCACCGACGGGCACCACACGCTGACGTCGTTCCTGGAGGGCCCCGACGGCTCCACCCGGCTGCCGGTCCGGCTCCGCGTCACCGACAACTTCAGCTCGCTCTCCACCGCCGCGTTCTGGCAGCGCATGACGGCCGAGAAGAAGGTGTGGCTGCGCGACGAGAACGACAAGCCGTTGGGCGTCGACCAGTTGCCGGACCGCCTGGGGATCACGAACTTCCGCGACGACCCGTACCGCAGCCTCGTCTACTTCACCCGGGACATCGGTTACGAAGTCCCGGACGGGGCGACGGAGTTCCTGGAGTTCTCCTGGGGCTCCTGGCTGCGCGGGGAGCACGACACGGCCGCGTACGACCTGACCGCGCCGGGCCCGTACCTCGACCTGGTCAAGCGCGCCTCCACGTCCATGGCCGCGCTCGACGCCGACGCGGTCGTCGACGACGGGAAGACCGCCGCCCAGCTGGGGCGGATCGCGGAGTGGAACGGCGGGAAGAAGGAGACCGGCGGGGAGTTCGCCAAGCTGAGCAAGCCGCTGACGGACGCCAAGCCGGGCAAGCTCGCCGAATCGCTCGACTACAAGTCGCGGGTGCTGCCCGCCCCCGCCTGCACCACCACGATCACCGGACCGCGCACCGGCCCGCTGACCGTCACGGACGGTGTCACCTGCGCCGACCGCGCCGCCCTGCGCGGCCCGGTCACCGTCCGCGCCGGAGCGGCGCTCGTCCTGACCGGCTCCACGCTGGAGGGCCCGCTCCAGTCCGACCGCGCCGCCGCGATCCACGTGTGCGGGTCGAGCCTCAGCGGGCCGCTGGCCATCAGCGGCACCGCCGGGCCCGTCCGGCTGGGCGGACCGGGCTGCACCGCCAACTCGGTGACCGGGGCCGTCGTCCTCACCGGCAACACCGGAGGCGTCCAGCTCGCCGCCAACACGGTCACCGGCCCCGTGGTGTGCTCCGCCAACCTCCCGGCCCCGGACAACACGGGGAGGAGCAATGAGGTCCACGGCCCGCGCACGGGCCAGTGCGCGGGAGTGTGAGCCCGCGCGGTGAATCCCCGTACGCCGGGGTGCGAGCCCGCGTCAGCGCGCGCACGGCACTCAGCCTAGGTTTACGGCGCCTCAGCCGAGGTTCGCGGCGCCTCAGTCCTCACGGGCTGGGGCGCACGCACGGGCTGGGGCGCAGGCGCGGGCCGGGGTGCGTTCACGGGCTGGGTGCGCTCACGGGCCGGGGTGCCCCCCATGTGTCGGGGCGCCCCCGCAACCCGAGCCGCTCCGGCTTCCGCCTCCGCTCCCCTCAGCTCCGCCGTCGCGAACTCCGCCATCCCCTCCGCGAACGCGACCCGGGGCCGCCACCCCAGCTCCTCCCGCAGCCGCCGCGAGTCCGCCGTGACATGGCGTACGTCGCCGAGGCGGTACTCCCCGGTCACCACCGGGTCCGGCCCGCCGTGCGCGGCGGCCAGCGCGGTGGCCATCTCGCCGATGGTGTGCGGCTCGCCGCTGCCGGTGTTGTACGTGGCGAAGGAGGCGGGCCGGCGCTCCCGGACCGCCTCCAGGGCCACCGCGTTCGCCGCCGCGACATCGTGGACGTGGACGAAGTCGCGGCGCTGGCGGCCGTCCTCGTAGACCCGGGGCGCCTCGCCGCGCGCCAGGGCCGAGCGGAAGAACGAGGCGACACCGGCGTACGGGGTGTCGCGCGGCATCCCCGGCCCGTACACGTTGTGGTAGCGCAGCGACACCGCCCTGCCCCCCGTCGCCCGTGCCCACGCGGCGGCGAGGTGCTCCTGGGCGAGCTTGGTGGCCGCGTACACGTTGCGCGGGTCGGCGGGCGCGTCCTCGCCGACCAGGCCCGGCGCCAACTCCGCACCGCACTCGGGGCAGTGGGGCTCGAAGCTGCCCGCCCGCAGCGCGGTCTCCGGGCGGGGGCCGGGGCGGACCGTGCCGTGGCGCGGGCAGTCGTAGCGGCCCTCGCCGTAGACCACCATCGACCCGGCCAGCACCAGGTTCCGCACCCCGGCGGCGGCCATCTCCGCCAGCAGCACCGCCGTACCCAGGTTGTTGCACCCCACGTACAGCGGCGCGTCCGCGAACTCCTTGCCCAGGCCCACCATCGCCGCCTGGTGGCAGACCGCGTCCACCCCGGCGAGCGCCCCCGCCACCGCCTCCCGGTCCCGGACGTCCCCGACGACGACCCGCCCGCCGGGGACTTCGGGGGCCGCGGCGCCGGGGTGGGCCGAGGGGAGCAGGGCGTCGAGCACCACGCTCTCGTGCCCGGCCGCGGTGAGCGCGGCGACGACATGTGACCCGATGAACCCGGCTCCGCCGGTGACCAGTACGCGCATGACGGCCACGCTAGGGGCGGGGGCCGGGGCGGCGGGGGCGCGGCGCACCGGCCGGGGGCGAGGCCGCTCGAACGAGTACGTGCCGTCGTGGCGAAGCGCCAGGCGCCGCACGCCGACGCGCCCTCGTCAGCCCTCGAACGCGTGCGTGCCGTTGTGGCGAAGTGTCAGTCGCCGAGCGCCGCCGAAACGCCCTCGTCAGCCCCCGAACGCGTACGCCACCGTCGTCGCCGCGCCCAGCGCCGCGCCCGCCACGGTCTGGGCGACCGTGTGGTAGCCGAGGGCCACCCGCGACCAGCAGACGGCCATGGTCAGCGCGTACGCGGCCAGCCACCAGGGGGAGTGCACGGCCGCGAGCAGGGCGACCACCGCCGAGGCCACCGCCGAGTCGACCGAGATCTTCCACACCGTGTTGACGGCCAGCAGCCCGATCGTCATGACCCAGAGCGCGAGCATCGCGACGAGGATGCCGCGCGGCGCGTTCCCGAGGACCATCGCCACCGAACCCGCTCCGATGGAGCCGAGGATGACGAAGAAGATCGGGGCCCGCTTCGTACGGTCCACGACATGGCGGTCGCCCCAGGTGCCGCGCCCGCGCTCCCACTCGATGTACCCCGCCGGGATCAGCCCGGCGCAGAGCGCCCCGAGGAACCCCCAGAGCAGCCCGGTCCAGTCGCCCGCGGCGGCCAGTCCGATGCCGAGCATCCCCGCCAGCAGGACGTTGCGGGGCTGGAGCACGTCGGTGACCGTGCGCGCGAGCGATATGCGGGCGGTGGGGGCGTCGCCGGTGGGGGAGTGGTCGGTGGCGGCGTTGCTCATGAGGTCTGCTCCGTCGTTTCTGCTGCCGTGGTCTCTGCCGGCCTCGCGGTGGTGGCCGCAGCGGTCGCCTTGGTGGTCGCCGCGGTGAGCACCGTGCGGGCGCGCTCCGGGGTGACGGTCCGGTACGCGGCGGCGACCCGCTCCAGCCGGGCCACCTCGCCGTCCTGGTCGGCGGCCTGCTGGGCGGCCACCGCGGCGGCCGGGCCGGCGGGGGCGCCGGACTCCTTGGCCAGCAGGGCGGCCCTGATCCAGTACGCGTCGCCGAGCGCCGCCGCCCGGCGGGCATCGGCGGTGTCCAGGGCGGCGGCCTGCTCACAGGCGGCGACCAGCTCGTCGGGGACGTAATGACGCAGCTTCTCCACCGCGTCCGCGATGTCGGCGGCCCAGCGGTCGACCCGCAGGTCGGCCGGGGCGTTGAAGCGGGTGAGCTCCCGGGGCAGGGAGGCGGGCGGGTCGAAGGGCTGGTCGGGGAAGGACGCCATCAGCTCGTACCAGAGGGCGTGCAGCCGGACCTGGGCCCGCCACAGCCTCACCCGGCGTGCGCCGGTGCTGAAGGCGGGGACGGACGCGCCGAGGGCGAAGAACGCGAAGAGGACCAGCTGCGCCGCCTCGGTCACCTGGTCGAAGCGGAGGGCGAACTCCTCGCTCGGCTCGTCCACCACGCTGACCCAGAGGAACAGGGTCCGGCTGACGGTGTAGCCGACGCCGATGAACATCGCGAAGGTCATCATGCCGAGCCCGATGCGCAGCTGGCGCCGCCGCGCGTCGGCGGTGGCCAGGGCCCACTGGAAGGCGCAGACGGCGGAGGCGGCGCCGAGGTAGAGGTAGAAGACGCTCATGTAGAGCGTCGCGCCCCACTCGCCGGCGTGGTCGGAGACGAAGCGGTCCGAGGGGACGGAGCGGTCGACCACGGTGAAGAAGAGGACGGTCAGCAGGATCAGCGTCGCCACCGAGGCCTTCGCCGCGACCTGCTGGACGAGCCGGGCGAACCGTACGTGGCGGGGGACGGCGCCCGCTTCGGGGTAGCTGCCGTAGATCGCGACGATGTAGCTGAGGATGGCCAGAATCGCCACCGTCGCGGTGTAGTGCTTGATGAGTACGGCGAGGTCGGTGACGGCACTGTTGTTGAGTCCGGTGCGCACGGCCGCGGTCTTGGTCCACAGGGCGAGCGCGAATCCGGCGTAGCAGCCCCACAGGGCCCGCCGTCTGCGGTCCTCCTCATCGCCCCACAGGGCAGCGGGCATACGCCACAGGGCAACGGCTGTCATCAGGCCGGCTATCAGGTAACCGGCCAGATCGAGGGGGGTCACAGCGGTCTTCGTCCTCGGGTGTCAGGGGCGGTGTCGGTGTCGGGGCGGTGGTGGGAGCGGGCGCGGGTGTGGGGCCCGCGGTCGGGGGCGCTGGCACGTGTCAGTCGTCCTCCCGCACGCTGTCTCACGCGTCGTCCGGCCGTCTCCGGGGGAGCAGTCCGCGCCGACGGTGGGCCACCGGGCGGGACAGGGAGTCGGTCAGCCGCCCCACCATGTCATCGGTGGTCAGGTCCCGCGCCATCCGGGGGATCAGGGAGGCACCGAATTCGGCCATGCGTTCGTCATGGGTGGCGTACTGCGCGCGGGCCTGCACGGTGGAGCCGCCGGCGGCGAAGGACTCGGCGGCCTCGGGGGAGAGCATCCGGGCGATCAGCGAGGTGTCGAAGACCGGGAGCAGCGTGCGCAGTTGCTCGGCGTCGAGGGTCGTCCCGTGGTCGAACCACTCGTGGCACAGCTCGTGCAGGATGACGTGCTCGGTCTGGTACGCGGTCGGCCTGCGGCGGTAGAGGACGAGGCTGGTGGAGCCGGTCTTCAGGCGCAGTCCGCAGGCGGCGTTGACGCGGGCGAGCCGGTCCGGCATCTCGTGCAGCCGGATGGTGCGGCCGCGCGCCGCCTCCATGTTGGCGACCAGACCGGTCAGTGAGAAGGGGGCCGGGATGGGCAGGTCGGCGAGCTGTGCCTCGCACTCTTTGCGCAGCTTCCGCAGGGACATGACACCGACGCTACGCTTCCGGACCGGCCTGGCGGTGATGCACGCCGTCCTGGGCCCCACTCGGCTTGTCCCAGGTTCCTCGCGAGGGCCCCGGTGAGTTGTCGCGCGCGGCGTCCTCCAGCAACGACAGCGCGAACTGCAACAGCTCCGGCGGAAGCCCCTCGTCGTCCAGCCCCCGGCCCGCCACCCCGCTGATCTCCCCGGTCCGCCGCTTGGCCAGGAACTGGAGCCCCGCGACGACGTCGTCGACGACCTCGGACTCCTCCTTGAAGAAGCGCCAGTCGACGCCGAACCCCAGCCCGAGGGCCTTGAGGATCTCCTCCGAGGGCTGGGTGACCTTGCCGGCGAGGATGTTGGAGAAGTAGCTGTGCGAGAGGGACCCGCCGCGCTCCCGCACCAGATCCGCGAAGACCCGGCCCGAGATCTTCCGGCCGGGGAAGGTCTTCTCGACCATGTACTCGACTTTTTCCCGGAGGGAGTTCAGCGGGGGCGGACCGGCCTGCTCGGGTGGTTCGTTCCGTTCCGCACCGGGTTCGTCACCGTCGACCATGGCCATCCGGGCCTCCACGCTCACTTCGGACTCGGAACTGAGCTTGCGCAAACACTCTACGTCACTGTTAACTCGAAAAAACACGGGCAGGGGACCACGAGGGGAGTCCCTTGCCCGTGAATGCTCCGGCGATGCCCGTAACGCCCAGGGCGTCCGAATCCGCCCCGAACCGGGGTCCGTATCGGCCCCGAACCGGGGTCCGTATCGGCCCTGGGCCGGGGTTCGCATCGGCTCGGAACCGGTTCCGGACAGGGGTGTAGCCCTTCACGACGGGGGATGCGTGAAGGGCTACGCGTGCATTATGGCCCCGCGGTCGGCCCGACGACAACTGACCAGTCGGTCAGTTCTGTCGGCGTCTCGGCCACGGCCCCGCCGCCGGTGGCCGAAACCTGTCCCGGTCGCGATAGACATGTCCTTGCCGGGCGATTAGGGTTTCTCGTGCAGTCAGGTGAAACAGGTAAAACGGCGGTACGCGGCAGAGGGACACCCCGCAGGCGTACGGCGCCCCCGGGCCCTCGGTCGTGCGTGACAGAAGAGGTGCAGATGCCCCCGGAGACCCCCTCGCACGCCATCGATCGGCTCGACGACGACGACTACCCCGCCTACACCATGGGGCGCGCCGCCGAGATGATCGGAGCGACGCCGGGTTTCCTGCGGGCGATCGGTGACGCCCGCCTGATCACGCCGCTGCGCTCCGAGGGCGGCCACCGCCGCTACTCCCGCTACCAGCTGCGCATCGCCGCCCGCGCCCGCGAGCTGGTCGACTCCGGCACACCGATCGAGGCCGCCTGCCGGATCGTCATCCTGGAGGACCAGCTCGAGGAGGCGCTCCGCCTCAACGAGGAGCTGCGCGGCGACACCGGACGCTGACGCACGCCCCCGGGTGCGATGTGCCCCACGCACCCTTGAGCGCTGACCCGCGCCCCCCACGCGTGACCCTGCCCCGCCCGGCTCCGCGCCCGCGCGACCCTGCCCCGCCCGGCTTCGCGCCCGCGTGGCCGTGGCCTGCCCCGCTCGGCCCCGCCCGGCCCGCAGGGCCTGCCCGGCCGGGAACATATCTGCTTTCGCCGGCACAGAATTTCACGCAATGCGCGATGAGGCTTTTCTTCCGCTGTTTTGTTCCGCCATGCCGAGTGATATTTGGTTCTGCCTCTCCCGGCGCTGCCGTGCTACTGTTGATCTCAGTTGCAGTTGTGGTTCCCAAAAACTTCAAGTGCATCAGCCGGCTGGATGTCGGTGGATGCACTTTTGTATTTCCGGTGTTCTTCCGGACGGGGTAATCATCGCGGCGACGTGGGGTCCGCACAGTGTGGGCCCACGGGCACTGCCCCTCCCCTAAGGAGATATGACATGGCTACTGGCACCGTGAAGTGGTTCAACGCGGAAAAGGGCTTCGGCTTCATCGAGCAGGACGGCGGCGGCGCCGACGTCTTCGCCCACTACTCCAACATCGCCGCCAGCGGCTTCCGTGAGCTGCAGGAAGGCCAGAAGGTGAACTTCGACGTCACGCAGGGCCAGAAGGGCCCGCAGGCCGAGAACATCACCCCCGCCTGATCACTCAGGTAGTTCTGCGCAGCTGGGGCCCGCACCTTGGGGTGCGGGCCCCAGCTCGTTGCTGTTTCCGGGGCCCGCAGAGCGCGCCCCTTGCCGAAGCCGCGTCCGGTGTACTGATTCCCGGCGGCCGGGCTTCGCTCCCCCTGTCACACCCCTTTGTCTTTTCATCGGCTCGTTCTTGCGATTCTGGGTGCCGTTCACGGCCGCTTCCCGCAAAAGAATCCCTCGATACGTGCCCCATCGAGGAAAGGTTCTGCATGAACCGCGAACGCACACCCCGCTCGAACGACCGATTCGCCCGCAGCCGCTCCGGCGGCCCCTCCGGCTCCCGCAGCGGCGGCGCGCCGAGGTACTCCGGTGGCGGCGAACGCCGTGCCGCCGGCTTCGGTGGCGGCCCCAAGCGGTCCGGCGGCTCCAGCCGCCGCGGCTCCGCGCTGAAGGGCGAGTTCGCCCTGCCGGTGACCATCACCCCGGCGCTGCCCGCCGCCGAGACCTTCGGCGAGCTGGAGATGCCCGCCACGCTCAAGGCGGCGCTCGTCGCCGAGGGCATGACCGTCCCGTTCCCGATCCAGGCGGCCACCCTGCCGAACTCGCTGGCCGGCCGTGACGTCCTCGGCCGCGGCCGGACCGGCTCGGGCAAGACCCTCGCCTTCGGCCTGGCGCTGCTGGCCCGTACCGAGGGGCGCCGCGCCGACGCCAAGCGTCCGCTCGCCCTGGTCCTCGTCCCCACCCGGGAACTGGCCCAGCAGGTGACCGACGCGCTCACCCCGTACGCCCGGTCGCTCAAGCTCCGCATCGCCACCGTCGTGGGCGGCATGTCCATCGGCCGCCAGGCCAGCGCGCTGCGCGGCGGCGCCGAAGTCGTCGTCGCCACGCCGGGCCGGCTCAAGGACCTCATCGAGCGCGGCGACTGCCGGCTGGACCGGGTCACCATCACCGTCCTCGACGAGGCCGACCAGATGGCCGACATGGGCTTCATGCCGCAGGTCACCGAGTTGCTCGACCAGGTCAACCCGGAGGGGCAGCGGATGCTCTTCTCGGCGACGCTCGACCGCAACGTCGACCTGCTCGTCAAGCGCTACCTGAACGACCCGGTCGTCCACTCCGTCGACCCGGCCGCCGGTGCCGTCACGACGATGGAGCACCACGTGCTCTACGTCCAGGGCGCCGACAAGTACGCCACCACCACGGAGATCGCGGCCCGCGACGGGCGCGTGATCATGTTCCTGGACACCAAGCACGCGGTGGACAAGCTCACCGACCACCTGCTGCACAGCGGGGTCCGGGCGGCCGCGCTGCACGGCGGCAAGTCCCAGCCGCAGCGCACCCGCACCCTGGAGCGGTTCAAGACCGGGCACGTCACGGTCCTCGTCGCCACGAACGTCGCGGCCCGCGGCATCCACGTCGACAACCTGGACCTCGTCGTCAACGTCGACCCGCCCAGCGACCACAAGGACTACCTGCACCGCGGCGGCCGTACCGCCAGGGCCGGGGAGTCCGGCAGCGTCGTCACGCTGGTGCTGCCCAACCAGCGCCGCGAGATGACCCGCCTGATGTCGGACGCCGGGATCACCCCGCAGATCGCCCAGGTCCGCTCCGGCGAGGCCGAGCTGAGCCGGATCACCGGTGCGCAGGCGCCCTCGGGCGTCCCGGTGGTCATCACCGCCCCGCCCAAGGAGCGCTCCGGCCGCAGTGGCGGCGGCGCGTTCATGGGCCGCGGTACCAAGCGTGGCGGCGGGGCCCCGGCCCGTGGCCGCCGCCCGGGTGTGCCGACGCCCGAGGCGCGTGCGGCCGCCGCGCTGCGCCGGTCCAACCGCGCCGCGTAGGGCGCGCGGGGCGGCGGTGCGCCGCCGCCCTCCCCGTACGGCTCCGCCGTGCGGCCTCCCCAGCCACTCGACCCCTGTTGAGGAACCATGCGCTGTGTCATCGCCCGCTTCCCCTTCGATCTGTTCAAGAACGAGGTGGAGGACTCGATGAAGGGCATCAAGCCCGAACCCGTCACCGGTGACGCGGTGGTCATCAGCCGCCGTGTCTACCCGGTCAAGCAGGTCGGCGAAGTCATCACCCGGCAGGACCGGCGCGACTTCAGCTCCGCCGAGGTCGTCCGGGCGCTCTCCAAGCTCGGCTTCACCTGCCGTACCGCCGAGGCCGCGCCCGCCCCGGCCGCCGCTGCCGCCCGCACCCCGCTGGAGACGGCGTCCGCGCTGCTCGGGACCCCGGCGGCCGCGGCCCCGGCCCCGGCTCCCGCCGTGACTTCGGCTCCGGCCCCCGCCGCGGCTCCGGCCCCCGTTGTTCCGGGACCGGGTCCCGCGCAGGGGCTCGGCACCGTCTGAGCGACCCGCTCCACGGCACAGGCCCTCGGGGCGGACCGGCCACCTCACGGTGGGGTCCGCCCCGGGGGCCTTTCGCGCGTTCGGGGCGGTCACTCCGGCGGACCCGGCCGGAGAGGGCCGAGGGGCTGCGGGCGGCCCGCCGTCCGCCCCGTCACCCGGTTGGCCAGCTCTCCTGCGGAGGCCGGGGTCAGGGCGCAGGGTGGAGTCCATGTGGTCCCGCAGAATCGTCATGGGAGCCCTGCTGCTGCCCCTGGTCCTCCTGGTCTTCCGGGACGGCCCGGCGCTCCACGAGCAGCAGCGGCAGATGGCCACGGGACCGAGGCCGCCGCGCGGACTTCCGCAGCCCGCCGTCGTCAGCCGGCAGGAGTGGCGGGCGGACGAGGAGCTGGTCCGGGAGGGCCCGCACTACACGGGCGCGGCGAAAGCGGTCTTCGTCCACCACACCGGCAACCCCAACGACTACGACTGCGCGGACGCCCCCGAGCTGATCCGGGCCGTCCAGGCCGACCACGTCGAGAAGGACGGCTGGGACGACATCGGCTACAACTTCCTCGTCGACCGCTGCGGCACCATCTACGAGGGCCGGGCGGGCGGCGTCGGGCGGTCGGTGCTCGGCGCCCACACCAAGGGGTTCAACGCCGACACGGTCGGCATCGCCGCGATCGGCACCTTCGGCGAGGGCACCGAGGTGCCCAGGCCGATGCTGGACGCGCTGGTGGAACTCGCCGCCTGGAAGCTGCGGCCCGGAATCGACCCGTTCGCCACGGTCGAGCTGGTCTCGACGAACGCCGAGAGCCGCTTCGACGAGGGCCAGGTGGCCCGGCTGAACGTCATCTCGGGCCACCGCGACAGCTACGAGACCCGCTGCCCGGGTGATGTGCTGTACGGGCTGCTGCCCGAGCTGCGGGAGCGCGTGGCCCGGCTCCGCGCCGCCGCCCCGGGCCACGCGGCGACGGCGCGGCTGCGCCCGTACTTCTGAGCCCCGCGACCGCCGAACCTGCGGGCGACGGACCACCGGTCGCCGAACTGCGGGCGACGGACCACCGGGCGCCGAACCGCCAGGCGCCGTACCCGGTCGCCGAACGACCGGTCGACCAGTCACCGGTCGACCAACCCCGGTGCCGACCCGCGTGGGGCGGGCGCCCTGTTCCCGCCGGGGCGCGCGCCCTGCTGCGGGGGTGTGCTCCGGCTCAGAGCGGGACCACCGTCACCTCGGTCGCCTTGACGCTCGTCCAGACGTCCGTGCCGTCCGCGACGGACAGTTCGGCCGCCGCCTGCGGGGTGATCTCCGCGACCAGGTCGGGCGCCCGGTCGGAGGTGATGAGCAGCCGCAGCCGGCTGCCGCCCGAGGTGATCTCGCGGACGGTGCCGGGCCAGACGTTGCGGGGGGAGCCGGTGGGCCGCTCGCGGTGTACGGAGACGGCTTCGGGGGCGATGACCGCGAGGGCCTCGGTGCCCGGGGCGAGGGGTTCGGCGACCACGAGGTGGCCGCCGCCCTCCAGGGTCAGGCCGTCGGCGGTGGCGGTCCCGGGCCAGGCGTTGCGGCCGAGCATCCGGGCCACCCAGGGCGAGCGGGGGTGGCGGGTCACCTCGGCGGGCGGCTCGTCCTGGAGGACCCGGCCGCCGTCCAGCACGAGGACCCGGTCGGCCAGGGAGACCGCCTCGACCGGGTCGTGCGTGACGATCAGGCAGACCCCGCCGAACTCCGCCAGGTGCCGGCGCAGGGTGTGCCGGACGTGGGCCCGGGTGGTCTGGTCGAGGGCGGCGAGCGGTTCGTCCAGCAGCAGGAGGCGCGGGCGGGCCGCCAGCGCGCGGGCCAGGGCGACCCGCCCGGCCTGCCCGCCGGAGAGCTGGCCGGGCTTGCGGTGGGCCAGGTGGCCGACGCCGAGCCGGTCCAGCCACGACTGCGCCTCACGCCGGGCCTCGGCGCGGGGGACGCCGTGGGCGCGGAGCCCGTACGCCGTGTTGGTCAGGGCGCTCAGGTGCGGGAAGAGCGCCCCGTCCTGGGGGACCCAGGCGACGCCCCGGCGGTGCGGGGCCAGGGTGGTGACGTCGGTGCCGCCCAGGCGCAGTGCGGCGTGGGCGCGGGGGGTGAGGCCGAGGAGGGCGCGCAGGAGGGTGGTCTTGCCGGCGCCGTTGGGGCCGACGACCGCGATGGTGGTGCCGGGCTCCGCGTCCAGGGTGAGGCGGGTGAAGCCGGTGACGTCGGCGTGCAGGGGCCAGCGCTCCTGGGGGGCCTTCTCCAGGACGTACGCGGGCGGCTCGGGCGGCGCGGGCAGGGGGACGACGTCCGGCGTGGTGCTCGCGGGCTCCTCCGGGCGCGGCGCGGACCGCTCGCGGTGGTCGCCGGGTGTGCCGGTCCAGCGGCCGCGCAGCGCGATGAGCACGATCATGGCGATGGCCAGGAGCAGCAGCGACACGGAGGTGGCGGCCTCCGGCGACTCCTGGAGCAGCAGATAGACCTGGAGCGGCAGGGTCTGCGTGGTGCCGGGGAGGTTCCCCGCGAAGGTGATGGTGGCGCCGAACTCACCGAGCGCCCGCGCCCAGGTGAGGGCCGCTCCGGCGATCAGCCCGGGGGCGACCATCGGCAGGGTCACGGTGAGGAACACCCGTACCGGCGAGGCTCCGAGTGAGGCGGCGGTCTCCTCGTACCGGGGGCGCAGGCCGCCGAGCGCGCCCTCCAGCGAGATGACCAGGAACGGCATCGCCACGAACGTCGCCGCCAGCACCGCCCCCGAGGTGTGGAAGGGCAGCGTGATGCCGAAGGTGTCCTCCAGCCACGGTCCGAGCAGCCCGCGCCGCCCGAAGGCCAGCAGCAGGGCGACCCCGCCGACCGTGGGCGGCAGCACCATCGGCAGCAGCACCAGCGAGCGGACGAACGCCTTGCCCGGGAAGGGCACCCGGGCCAGCAGCCAGGCCAGCGGCACCCCGAACAGCAGCGAGAGCCCCAGCGACCAGAGCGAGACCAGCAGGGAGAGCCGGAGTGCCTGGGTGGTGGGCTCGGCGGTGAGGTGTGTGGCGAGGTCGCCCCAGGAGGTGCGGGCCAGGATGCCGACGAGCGGCAGCATCAGGAACGCCACGGCCACCAGTGCGGGCACCGTCAGCAGGAGCGGGGCGCGGGCTCCGGGCGTACGGCGCGGTGCCGGTCGTTTCATGGGTGACCTCGTCGGGCGGCGGGACGTGCGGTGCCCGGCAGGCCCGTCGGACGGTACGGGCCTGCCGGGCGGTACGGGTCGGGCGGGCGGTACGGGCCTGCCGGAGGGTACGGATCTGCCGGGCGGGCTGCGGTTCGGTGCGGGCCCGCCGGGGTGTGCGGGGGCTTACGGCTGCTGGAAACCGGCGCCCTGGAGGATCTTCTGCGCGGCGGGCGTGGAGAGCCAGGCGACGAACGCGGCGGCGGCCTCGCTGTGCTTGGACCCCTTCAGCGTGGCGGCCGGGTAGGAGGCGACGGCGTTCTGCTCGTCCGGGATGTCGATCGCGTCGACCTTGTCGGTGGCGGTCTCGGCGTCGGTCTTGTAGACGAGCCCCGCGTCCGCCTCGCCCAGCTCGACCTTGCTGAGGACCGCGCGGACGTTGGGCTCCTGGGAGACCGGCTTCACCTCGATCTTCTGCGCGTCGAGGATCTCCTTGCTGTAGCGGCCCACCGGCACCTCGGGGGCGGCCAGGACGACCTTCAGCCCGGTGTCGGCGAGGTCCTTGAGGTTCTCGACCTTCTCCGGGTTGCCCTCACCGACGGCGATGACGAGACGGTTCTTGGCGATGACGGTCGGGGTGCCGGTCTCGCCGGTGAGGCCGTCCATCGTCTTGGTGTCGGCGGTGACCAGGGCGTCGGCGGGGGCGCCCTGCTTGACCTGGGCGGCCAGCTCCTGGGAGCCCGCGAAGGAGAACGTGACCTTCGTGCCCGGGTTCTCCTTCTCGTACGCCGCTCCCGCCTCCTTGAAGACGTCGGTCAGCGATGCGGCGGCCAGCACGGTCAGCTCCGCGGCCGGTGCGCCCGAGGCGGAGCCGGACGGCTTCGCGCCGGCGGCGCTGTCCTTGTCCGTGCCGGAGTCGTCGTTGCCGCAGGCGGCGAGCGGGACGAGGAGGGCGGTCGTCAGGACGGCGGCCGCGGCACGGCGGCGGGTGATCAGCGGAGACATGAGGGCGGGGCTCCTTGGCTGCGAGCCCGGTCGGCCGGGTGCCGTCCGGGCGGGGACGAGGGCGCGCGGGGCGCGGGACACGGGATGCGGTGCGGTGGTTCGGATGCGGCGTCGACGGAACGGCGGCGGTCGGGTGGCAGGGGTGCGTGCGGCCCTGACGGAACGACGGCGGTCCGATGGCAGCGGGTGCGGGCAGCGTTCGGCGCCCGGCCGTGGGTGGCTTCGGCCGGGCTCAGGTGCGGTCGATGTGCACGTTGGTCGACTTCACGCGGGCGGTCGCCTGCATGCCGACCTCGAGGCCCAGCTCCTCGACCGCCTCCCGGGTCAGGAGCGAGACGAGCCGGTGCGGACCGGCCTGGATCTCGACCTGGGCCGCGACATCGCCGAGCTTCACGGCGGTGACGATGCCCGGGAAGGCGTTGCGCGCCGAGGTGTACGGGGTCTCCTCCTCGCCCGCGGCGCCCTGGCCGATCTCGATCGAGAAGGCGGCCAGCGCACGGCCCTCGATCAGGCGCCGGCCGGCCTCGTCGCGATGGGTCGCGACCCGGCCGGCGTCCGCCCACCGCCGGGCGGTGTCGGGGCTGACACCGAGAAGTCGTGCTGCCTGACCGATTGTGTAGGACTGCATGCGCGACACGCTAGGCCAATTCGGCTGGCATTTACCATTCTCCAGACGATTGCCCATCGCAGATGCGAGGTTCTCGGAGAATCGTACGGAGCGGCTGCCCGCCGCTCATGCCGTGCGGCGAAGCCCTGGGCGTGGGTGGTGCGGGCGGCGTGGGCGGCTCGGGTGGCACGGGCGCTTTGGGTGGCACGGGTGGCTTGGGCGGCATGGGCCGCTCAGCTCGCCGGCCCGCTCAACTCACCCGGCCCACTCAGCGCGCCCGGCCCACCCAACTCGCTCAACTCGCCCGGCCCACCGGGCTCGTGGACGGCATCTCGCCCTCCGTCCTCGTCACGTCGACCACGGAGAACGCCGCGCCCTGCGGGTCGGTGAGCGCCGCGAACCGGCCGAAGGGGCTGTCCATCGGGCCGTACCGCAGCACCCCGCCCCGCTCGGTCGCCTTCGCCACCGCCGCGTCGCAGTCCGGGACGGCGAAGTACACGCTCACGAACGCGGGCACCTCGGGCGGGAATTCTTCACCCATCGCCATCCGGCCCAGCACCGTCTCCCCCTGGACGCCGTACATCGCGAAGTCCATCGACTCGTCGTCGAACTTCCGCAGCGTGTACGGGAAGACGGCGGGGTAGAACGTGTCCGCCGCCGCCGGGTCCCGGGTGAAGACCTCGCCCCAGCAGTACCCGCCGGGCGCGCCCGTCTCCGTCTCGAACCCCTCGTGGGCAGCGGCCTGCCACACGCCGAAGATCGCGCCGCCCGGGTCGCGGGCCAGCAGCATGGTGCCGAACTCGCCGACCTGCATGGGCTCCATGAGCACCTCGCCGCCGTTGGCCCGGATCTTCCCGCCGATGGCGGCCGCGTCCGGCGAGGCCAGATACAGGCACCACGCGGAGGGGGCGTCCGTGCCCGGCATGGGCGGGACGATGGCGGCCGCCGCCTTGCCGTTCGCGTACGCCGTCGTGTAGTCGCCGAACTCCGACGCGCTCTCGCCGAACGTCCAGCCGAGCACGTCACCGTAGAAGCTCTTGGCCCCCTCCAGGTCGGCGAACATGGCGTCCGCCCAACACGGGGTGCCTTCGGGTTGTACAGCCATGGCACTGACCCTCTTCCGGTCCTGGTCCTTCACCAGCGCCGTCCACCGGCGTCCTCTACCCGTCACGCTAGTCAGCCCTCCGCCGGTCCGCGCGCCGGGAGAACGAGGGCACATTATGCACTAGTACATAATTCTTGTGTGCTAGTACGTAAAGAGGTTAGGGTCCCGTCATGCCTGCGCTTCCTCCTCGGCCCGTGACCCTGACCGGGCAGTACGTGACCCTCGTCCCGCTCACCCCCGGCCACCTCGACGACCTCTTCGCGGCGGGCGGCAACGACGAGGAGGTGTGGCGCTGGCAGGGCGGCCCGGCGCCGCGCAGCCGCGAGGAGCTGATGGTCCGGCTGGGCGGCGTGCTCGCCGACGCCGAGCGGGGCACGTACGTCCCGTTCGCCGTGATCCACCGCGCGAGCGGGCGGGCGATCGGCTGGACCACGTACCTGGACATCTCGGTGCGCGACGAGCGGCTGGAGATCGGCTGGACCTGGTACGGCCGGGCGTACTGGCGCTCCGCGGTCAACACCGAGACGAAGCTGCTGCTGCTCGGCCACGCCTTCGAGGAGCTGGGCATGGGGCGCGTGCAGCTCAAGACCGACCACCGCAACGAGCGCTCCCAGGCGGCCATCGCCCGGCTCGGCGCGCGACGCGAAGGGGTGCTCCGGCGCCACCGGCTGCGGCCCGACGGGACCTGGCGGGACAGCGTCTACTTCTCGCTGCTCGCCGACGAGTGGCCGGCGGCGAAGGCCCGGCTCACCGCCCGCCTCGCGGCGGGCTGAGCCGGCGGGCTGGGCGACCGGGCTGAGCGACCGGACTGGGCACGCGGGGGCTGGGCGAGCTGGCTGGACGCCGAGGGCTGGGCGCGGGGCCGCAGGACGAGCCGTACGGGGGTGCCACGGGGGAGCTACGGGGGGGCTATGGGCGGGTCCGGTGCCGGGACGGCCGCTCCTCGGCGGCGTACTCCCCGCAGTCGGGGTTCTCGCAGGGCCCCGGGCGCCAGACGGGGACGAAGATGCCGAGGGTCTTGTGGCGCCGGATCTCGGAGCGGACGGGGTGCTTGCAGGCCGGGCACATGAAAGCGGCCCGCTGCTGGGTCTCTCGCTTTTTGCTGGCCATTTACTCACGATAGGCCGGGCATCGCGCTTGGGAAACTTTTTCCGCTCGCTTTGCCCGGCCATTGCCCACCCGATTACTCGGAGGGTTTACCGTCAGATGGCTTCTCCGCACCCTCCGTACTCTCTGCACTCCCCGTACCGCCCGCACTCTCCCCGGTGTCGGCGTCCGGCGGTGGGCGCCGAATGCTGAGCACGACCGAGACCGTCAGGATGACGACGATCACCGCCAGGCTGATCGGCGAGGGAATCTCCGGAATGGAGGAATTGATCATCTTGTGCGAGGCCTGGAGAATGAGCTTGACACCGATGAAGCCGAGAATGATCGCCAGGCCGTTGCTCAGGTAGTGGAAGCGGTCCAGCAGCCCCGCCAGCAGGAAGTACAGGGCTCGCAGCCCCAGGATGGCGAACGCGTTGCTGGTGTAGACGATGAAGGCGTCGTCGCTGACCGCCAGGACGGCGGGCACGCTGTCGACGGCGAAGAGCAGGTCGGCCGCCTCGATCGCGGCGACCACCGCGAGCAGCGGTGTGGCGACCCGCTTTCCCTCCTCCTTGATGACGAAGTGCGTGCCCGCGTACTCGTTCCGTACGGGCATGATCTTCCGCAGCAGCCGGACCGCGAAGCTCTTGCCCGGGTCGAAGCTGTCATCCTCGCCCTTGATGATTTTGTAGGCGCTGTAGAAAAGGATGGCGGCGAAGAGGAACAGCACGAAGGTGAAGCGGTTCACCACCGCGACACCGGCCGTCAGGAAGATCGCGCGGAACACCAGAGCGCCGATGACGCCGAAGAACAGCACCCGGTGCTGATATTCCCGGGGAACCTTGAAATACGCGAAGATCAGCGCGAAGACGAAGAGGTTGTCGACCGACAGGCTCTTCTCCAGCAGCCAGGCCGTCGTGTATTCCGTCCCCGCGGTCGTCCCGAGGACGAAGAAGACCACGCCGCCGAAGATGAGCGCGAGGCTCACCCACAGCACGCTCCACCAGGCGGCTTCCTTGAAGCCGATGACATGTGCTTTGCGGTGGGCAAGCAAGTCGACTGTGAGGGAGACGATCACCGTTACGGCGAACGCCACCCATAGCCATACCGGTACATCCACGCCCGAGACCTCCCCAGTTGATTGTTACGAGTGTGACGGGTCGGGCCCAGGAGTGCGAGGGGGTGTGCGCCGACCGGCTGCCGCGACCGAGGCCATCAGCTCCGCGTCGAGGAACGAGGGGTCCGCCATCCGGGTGGCCGCCGCATAGGAGTTGAGCAGGGCTTTCGTCACCCGCAGGGCGGCTTCGGGGCGGCGTACGACGGGCCTCGCCCAGGCGTCCACGGCCCGGTCCAATTCCCTTTCGGGAACCACCCGCTGAAGGACCGAGAGCCCGTGGGCCTCGGCGGCGTCGAACGCCCGGCCGGTCAGGATCAGTTCGCGGACCCGGGCCGCGCCGACCTCGTGGATCAGCCGGGGCAGCAGCCCGCCCCAGGCGGTCGGCAGCCCGAGCGCCAGCTCCGGCAGCCGGAAGCCGGCGGTCTCCGCGCCGACCCGCAGATCGCAGGCGAGGGCGAGCGCCAGGCCCGCGCCGATCGCCTTGCCCTGGACCCGGGCGATGGTGACGGCCCGGTTGCCGGAGATCGCCTCGCAGACCCGGCGGGCCTTCTCCCCGGCGACCCGGATGCCCCGGCCGGTGGGGTCCTCCTCCAGCCAGTCGGCGAACTCGGTACGGTCGCCGCCCAGGCAGAAGTCGTCCCCGGCCCCGCTGAGCACCAGCACCCGCACCTCGGGGTCGGGTACGGCGAGGATGTCCAGCAGCTCGTCGAGCATCGCCTCGGTGACCGCGTTCCCCGTCTCGGGGGCGTGCAGCTCCACGTGCAGGACAGGGCCCTCGCGCCGGGTGCGTACCGTCGCGGGAGGCTCGTACGAGGACGAGGACGAGGACGAGGACGAGGACGAGGACGGAGGTAGGGACGAGGGCACGGACGCGGACGCAGACGTGGAGGTGGCCGTGGAGGCGGCCGCCGACGCAGAGGTGGCCGCGGACGGGGTCGGGAAGCCGGGCGGGGAGAGCTTCACAGCGCCACTCCCAGCGAGGTGACCCGTCTGAAGACCATCCGGGTCGCGTACGCCGGCGGGGAGACCATCCGCAGGGTGGGGAAACGATCCAGCATGCGGGCCAGCAGCGTCCGCGCCTCCAGTTTGGCGAGCGCCGCGCCCAGGCAGTAGTGCACCCCGCCGCCGAACGTGAGGTGGCTGCCGCCGCGCAGGATGTCGAACGTGCCGGGGTCGGGGTTGCGCCGGGGGTCGTGGTTGGCGGCGCCGTACAGGACGTGGACCATGCTGTCCTTCTTGATCGGGACACCGGCCAGGACGGTGTCCTCGGCGGCGATCCGGGTGTTGATCTGGATGGGCGGGTCGTAGCGCAGCACCTCGTCGACGGCCGCGTCGATGTGCTCGGGGTAGGACCGCAGCCACTCCCAGCGGCCGGGCTCGGCCAGCAGCAGGGAGGTCATCGAGCTCAGCAGCGTCGCGGTGGTCTCCAGCGAGGCGATGGTGACGAACATGGTGAGCCGGTAGAGGATCTCGTCGGCCCGCTCCCGGTCCGGCTCCATCGCGTCCCAGGTGTGGATCCAGCCGGTCAGCACGTCGTGGCGGGGCTCGGCCCGGCGCCGGGCGACCAGATCGGTGAAATACGCGCGTAGCTGCACGGTGGCCTCGGCGGAGACGGCCAGCTGGCTCTTGGTGGGCAGCAGCTCCTGGGCGTACACCTGGTTGTGCGTGATCTCCAGGATGTGGGGGTGGTCCTCGGGCGGAAGCCCCAGCCAGGAGCCGACGGTGTGGATCGGCAGCTGCTCGCTGACCGTGGAGACGAAGTCCGCCTCACCCCAGCGGAGCTTGTCGGCCAGCTCGTCCAGGAGCCGGTCGGCGTCGCGCTCGACGTCGGGGGTGAGGCGTTCGATGGTGGAGCGGTCGAAGAGGTTGCCCAGCGAGCGGCGCTGGCAGGTGTGCTCGGGGGCGTTCAGCCGGGCGAGCGTTCCCGTCATCTCCCGGGTCGCGATGGCGTCCCACTGTTTGGAGTCGTCCTGCCGCTCCTGCCAGGCGAAGTCGGGGGCGAGCCAGTTGCGTCCGCGCAGCACCTGGCTGCAGGTGTCGAAGCCGGTGACGAAGTATCCGTTCCACGGAGCGCGGACGACGTCACCCATCGCCCGCAGCTCCGCGAGTATTCCGCACGGCTCGGCCTGTCCTTCGGGTGAATTGAGCCGCCGGAGCAGACCGATGACCGCGCGCCGTCCGTCGGGGGTCCGGGTTGTACCGCCAGTGATGCTCACGCAGAGTTCCTTGACCTAGGCCCATGGTTACCGACCAGAACCTACCCCTCCGGATAGCTGCGCCAAGCATCGAACTGTGTTGCCCCCGTCACATGCAATCGTCACAAATGCCCGTTGTCATACGCGAATTGTCGGCCTGTGAGTCATACGCGGAAGACGGTCGGTCAGACGCGGAAGACGTCGAGGAACGAACTCCACCAGCCCTTGGGCTTCTTGGCCGGCTCCGCAGCGTGACGGGGGGCGGCGCCCGGCTGGGGCGCCGCGCTCCGGTACGGGTCGGGCAGCTGGGCCGAGGTCTGCGCCGGCGGCTGGGACCCGCTCGCGGTGCGGCGGGCGGCGGTCGGGGTGAACCGTACGGGCAGGGCGATCAGGGCCCGGTGGAAGGGGCCGGGGCGCCAGCCGACGCCCGAGGCCGGAACGGCCAGCGAGAGGTCGGGCACGGTGTTGAGGATCTTCTCGATCGCGGTCAGGGCGATGAGCGTCGCGGGCGACTTGGCCGGGCAGACGTGCGGGCCCGCGCCCCAGGCCAGGTGGGCGCCCTTGCTCAGGGTCTGGCGGGCGTCGGTGAGGGACGGGTCGCTGTTGGCCGCGGCGAAGCTGATCAGGACCGGCGTCTCCGCCTTCAGCACCACCCCGTCCAGCTCGATGTCCCGTACCGGGTAGTGCGTCGCGTAGTTGGCGATCGGCGGGTTGTTCCACAGGACGTCGTCGAGCGCGTCCTCGACGAGCATCCCCGAACCGCGCCGCTCCGCCCCGCCCGGCTGGTCGCCGGCGAGCATCAGCAGCAGCGCGTTGCCGATGAGGTTGCGCTCCGGCTCCACGCCGGCGCCCATCAGCATCACCAGCTGGTCCTTCAGCTCCTCGTCCCGCAGCCCCGCCGGGTGCTGGATCAGCCAGGAGGTGATGTCCTCGCCGGGCTGGCGGCGCTTGAGGGCCACCAGCTCCATCAGGCACTCCGTCAGCTCCGCGTTGGCGCGCAGCACGTCCTCGCCGTCGAAGATGGCGGACATCGAGCGGGTCAGCCGGTCGCCGATGTCGCCGGGGCAGCCGAAGAGCTGGTTGAACAGCAGCAGCGGCAGCAGCTTGGCGTACTCGTTGAGCAGGTCGGCGGTGCCGCGCTCGATGAACTGGTCGATCAGGTAGTCCGCGATCCGCTCGACGTCCCTGCTGAGCCGGCTGCTGTTGAGCCGCGCCAGCGACTCGGTGACCGCCTTGCGCAGCCGCAGGTGCTCGGCGCCGTCGGTGAACAGGCAGTTGGGCCGGTACACCATCATCGGCAGCACCGGGCTGTCCATCGGTACGGCGCCCTCGCGCAGCGCCGCCCAGCGCCGCGAGTCCCGGGCGAACAGCGCCGGGTTCTGGAGCACCCGCAGCGCCGCCTCGTGCTGCACGATCAGCGTGGCGTCCACCCCGGGCGCCAGCTCGATCGGCGCGGCGGGGCCGTGCGCCCGGAACGCGTCGTACACGCGGTGCGGGTCGGCGGCGAACTCCGGTCCGTACAGCGACGTCTGCGGCTGGTGCATGGGGCACCCGGCGGGGGCGCTGTACGGGGTGGCTCCCGGCGACGGGTCCATGTTCGGCTTCCTCGGTGTGATCGCGGGGCCCGGTCGGCCCCGGCTTCGGGATACGTGGGGTGCGCCGGCCCGTGTGCGCCGGCCGGTACGCGTCAGGCCGCTTGCCGCGGGCCGTGTGCGTCGGACCATGTGCTTCAGCCGCGCGGGCCGCTCCGTGTGGCCCTGGACCGCGTGGCTCGGGCCGTGGTGGCCTTGGGCCGCGTGGCTCAGGCCGCGTGGCTCAGGAGGTGCCGGACCAGCGTGATCAGGGCCTGCGCGGACGACTTCTGGTCCCGGGCGTCGCAGTAGACGACCGGGGTGTCCGGCAGCAGGTCGAGCGCCTCGCGCAGTTCGTCCTCGGCGTGCCGGGAGTACGGGTCGAAGCTGTTGACGGCGACCGCGTACTCCAGCCCGTACGTCTCGACCAGGTCGATCACCGGGAAGGTGTCGGCCAGCCGCGCCGGGTCGACCAGGAGCAGCGCGCCGAGCGAACCGCGCGCCATGTCCTCCCACAGCTCCACGAACCGCTGCTGCCCCGGCGTACCGAACAGGTACAGCACCAGCTCGTCGCTGAGGGTCAGGCGCCCGAAGTCCAGAGCGACCGTGGTCGTCTTCTTGTCGGGCGCCCCGCGCAGATCGTCGACCTGGGCCGCCGCCTGGGTCATCCGCTCCTCGGTGCGCAGCGGGGTGATCTCGGAGAGCGTGCCGATCAGCGTCGTCTTGCCCACGGCGAAGTGCCCGACGACGAGGATCTTCGCCGCGCGCTGGACCGCGTCCGGCACATAGATGCTCTCAGCCGAACCGGACTTGGAGTCCATGCAACACCTCTTCGAGGATCTTTCTGTCGACGAGCTGGGCGGGCGGCGGCGCCTTGCGGCGCAGCAGATGTCCCTGCTGGTTTAAGTCCTGGAGCAGCAGCCGGGCCACCCCGACCGGCAGGCCGAGGTGGCCGGCGACCTCGGCCACCGAGAGGTAGCCGCCGGAACACAGCTCCCAGATCGCCTTGATCTCGGGGCTCGGGTTGGGCGGCGGCTGCCGGTCGGGGGCGAGGGTGACCAGCGTGACGAGCGAGAGCTCGTCCGCGTCGGGCAGCCCCCGCCCCCCGGTGATGACGTAGGACCGGATGAACCCGCTGCTGACGCGGCCTTCCTCGCCCTGAGCGCTCATATCTCGCTGTCCGCGTGTCGGCGGGGCGGGGTGGTCATCGCCTTCCCCAGCGCGGTGACCTGCTGCTGCATACGGAAGGACATCGCCTCCATGTCCACATCGGCGGCGGCGGTGGCGGCGAGGTAGGCGCCGGTGCCCGCGGCGATGAGGAAGATCCAGCCGTCCTCGTACTCCAGGAGCGTCTGCCGCCAGCGGCCCGGGTTGCGGGTGCCGATGAAGGGGGCGACGGCCCGGCTGAGGGACTGCATGGAGCTCATGGCCGCGGCGACGGTCTCCGCGTCGTCCCGGCCGATCTCGCTGGAGTTGGCGAGCAGCAGCCCGTCGGCGGACACGAGGATCGCGTGCCGGGCTCCGGGTACCTGGAGCACATCGTTGAGTACCCAGGTCAGATCGGGGTTCACTGGATCTCGGATCCTTCCGTGGTCGTCGTTGACCGCCCGGAGCGGGTGCCGCGCTGGAACGCACCCAGGCGGGAGGCGGTCTCCTCGTTGCTGCGGACCGGCTCAGGTGCGGCCGGGGGCACTGCGGAGACCGGGCTCTTGCGACGACGCTTGGGCAGCCCGCCGGAGGTGGTGGTGATCTGCGCGAGCTGCTGCGTGGCGGTGTCCGGGCGCTGGGCCGGCGGGAAGAGCGGGGTGGGAGCGGGGGCCTGCTGCCACTGCTCCGGCTGCGGGGCGGCCTGCGGCTGCTGCCGGTCCCCGAACGCCTCGGGCGTCTCGGCGGCCGGAGCGGGCTGCGGAACCTCCGTGGTGAGCAGTTCGTCGGGGATCAGCACCACCGCGCGTACGCCTCCATAGGGGGAAACGGAGTCCACCGAGACCCGGAACCCGTAGCGGGCGGCGAGCATCCCGGAGACGGCGAACCCGAACTGCGGCGGGATGCCCAGGCTGGAGACGCTGATCGCCGCCTGGGGGGAGAGGAGGGCCGCCGCGCGGTCCTTCTCCTCCTGGCCCATACCGAGGCCGGCGTCGTCGACGATGAGACAGACGCCTGTCGGTACGGCCTGGATGTTGATCTCCACCGGGGTGCCGGGGGCGGAGTAGTTGGTGGCGTTGGCGAGCAGCTCGGCGAGGACCACCGCGACCGGTTCGACGGCCCGGCTGACGACCGAGAAGTTCACCTGGCCGTTGACCCGGACCCGGTCGAAGTGGCGGATACGGCCCTGGGCGCTGCGGGCCACGTCGAAGACGGAGGCCACGGTCTCGCGCCGGCCGAGCCAGCCGCCGCAGAGCACCGCGATGCCCTGGGCGCGCCGCCCGAACTGGCTGTTGGCATGGTCCATGGCCATCAGGTCGGCGAGGATCCCGGGATCGTCGCCGTACTTGCGCTGGGCCTTCTCGATCACGACCTGCTGCTCGTCGGCGAGGCCCTGGAGGGTGCGGACGGCCGCCTTGAGGACCGCTTTGGTCTCCTCCTCGGCGTCCTTGCGGACCTCGGCGAGCTCGGAGGCCTGCCGCTGGAGGAGCCCGTTGTGCACGACGTGCAGCTCGTCCCGCTGGTGCAGGAGCGTGTCACGCTCAGCGCTCAGCTCGGCGTTGCTTCTGCGCAGTCTGATGTTGGTCGCGCGAGCCCGCAGAACGGCACCCACGGCGACCAGTGCTACGACAACCAGCGCCCACGTGACGGGGCCCTGTGGAAATGTCATGAGACTCACTTCAAGTGCCATGGCTGGAAACGGCTTGACACCCCGTCATGCGGCACGCGACCAGGGCTTGTTCGCCACGACCGTGCGCCGCTTCGGGAGGTGCCCCTCCGAAGGTGGGGCCGAGGAACTCATCCCTCCCGGAATGCCCCCATACGCCATCAGCCCACTGGAAGTAAGATGATCTTATCACCGGCCGCACGACGAAATGTCAAGCTCGCCACGCCAGTTGCCACTCGACGCAGAACGTTCACATTACGGTGACGTGGAGGAGGCCGTTCCGGCCCGATTCCCTTCAGGGGATGGGCTGTTCGGGCTGTTCGGCGCGGGTACGTACGGGGATCGGCACGGGTGCGTGCGGCGCGGCGCGAGTCCGGTTTGTACGGGGGTCGGTGCGCGTGCGAGTAGGCCTGTACGGAGGCCTGTGCGGAGGCCTGTGCGGAGGCCTGTGCGCGTGCGAGTCGGCCCGTACGGGGAGGGGCGCGCGCCCCGGTGGGTACGAGGGCCACCTCCAGGCGGTCGCCGGGCAGCGGTACGGGAACGGCCGTGGCGGTAGGCGCGTGCGCTGTTCCGGTCGGGCCGGATCGCCGGGCGGGGCCAAGGGGGTTGAGGGCGGTGATTGAGGGCGGCGGCTGAGGGCGGTGACCGAGGTCGTGGCTCGGAGGCGTGCGGGCGTTGCGTTGTGGCCGGGGCGGTCACTCGGTGCGTACTGCGGTCGTCGCCAGCGTCTGGGAGAAGGCGCGGACCCGGGCGTTCTCCTGGTCGCGGTGCCAGACGAGGGCCAGGACCGAGTCCGGCAGGCCGGTGACCGGGACGAAGGCCAGCGCCCGGCGGCCGTAGTAGTCCGCCGTGGGGTGGCACACGAGCAGCGCCCCGCGCTCCGCCTGGACCAGGGCCAGCCCCTCCTGGAGCGTGCTCACCGTGGGGCCGGCGGGGATCGTGCGGCCCCCGGGGGTGCGGGGCGGGGCCTGGGCGTGGCGCCAGTAGTCGGGGGCCGGGCCCCGTACGCCGATGAGCGGGCAGGACGTCAGCTCCTCCGCGTCCAGGGCGGCCCGCCGGGCGAGCGGGTGGCGGGCCGGGACCGCCAGGGTCTGCGGGTGGCGGGAGAAGACGTGGCCGACCACCAGCCCCGGCTCCGCCACCGGCATCAGGACCACCGCCGCGTCCACCTCCCGCCGGTGCACCGGCCCGAACGGGTCGGAGAACGGGATCTCCACGATCTCCGTCGACGTGTCCGGGTACCGGTCCCGGAAGAGCGCCACGGCGTCCACGACCCGCTCGTCGGCCGTGCCCTGGAAGCCGACGCGGAGCAGGCCGCCCATCCCCCTGGCCGCCTCCCGCACCTCGTCCAGCGCCCCGCGCAGCGCGTCGTAGGCGGGCCGTAGCCCCGTGAGCAGCTGCTCGCCCAGCGGGGTCAGGCGGACCCGGCGGCTGGTCCGTTCGAACAGGCGGGCGCCGACCCGGCTCTCCAGCGACCGCAGCAGCTGGCTGATCCGGCTCTGGGAGAGGAACAGCCGCTCCCCGGCCCGGCCGAAGTGGAGTTCGTCGGCCAGTGCGAGGAACGCCTCCAGCTCCCGGACTTCGAGGCTGCTCACGGGTCCGACCTCCTGCTGCGGCTGCTGTGACGTTCTGCTGCGGCCTTCCATGAGCCTGGCTCATAGAAGGATGAGTGATCGGGCGTTGTTCCCGTGGACCGTGGTGGGTTGGCTGGGCCCATGACACAGACCGATGGTCCGGCACGGACGAACGACGTACAACTGGCAGGCAGAAAAGGGTGGTTGGGGGTGGTGACCCTCGCCCTCGCGATCTTCACCGTCGTCACCTCCGAGATGCTGCCCGTCGGTCTCCTCAGCCCCATGGGCGGTTCCCTGAACGTCTCCGAGGGCGTCGCCGGCCTCACACTGACCGTCACCGGGCTCGTCGCCGCGGTCTCGGCGCCCCTGCTGATCCCGTTGCTGGGCCGGTTCGACCGCCGCTCGGTCCTCTGCGTGCTCATCGCCGTGCTGGTGCTCGGCAACCTGGGCGCCGCCTGGGCCCCCGGCTTCGGGGCCATGGTCGTGGCCCGGGTGCTCGTCGGCATCGGCATGGGCGGGGTCTGGGCCGTCGCGGCGGGGCTCGCGGTGCGGCTGGTGCCCCCGGCCTCGGTGCCCGCCGCCACCTCGCTGGTCTTCAGCGGCGTCGCCGTCGCCTCGGTGCTCGGCGTACCGGCGGGGGCGTACCTCGGTGCGCTCGCCGGGTGGCGCGCCGCGTTCTGGGCGGCGGCCGGGCTCGGGGGCGCGGTGCTCCTCGCCCTCGCGGTGCTCCTGCCCCGGCTGCCCGCCGAGCGGGCCGTTCCGCTGGGCGGGGTGCTGCGGCTGCCGGCCGACCCCCGCGTGCGTACGGGGCTGATCCTGGTGGGCTGCCTGGTGACCGGCCACTTCGCCGCGTACACCTACGTCCGGCCGGTGCTGGAGGAGGTCTCGGGCGTCGGCGCGGGCCTGATCGGCACGCTGCTGCTGGTGTACGGCGTCGCGGGCGTGGCCGGGAACTTCCTGGCCGGCGCCGGTGCGGCCCGCTCGCTGCGCCGGACACTGGTGGTCATCACGGCGACCCTGACCGCCACCCTGGCGGTCCTCCCGCTGCTCGGCGGCTCCGTGGCCGTCGCGGCCGTGCTGATGGCCGTCTGGGGGCTCACGTACGGCGGTGTCTCGGTGAGCACCCAGACCTGGGTCCTGCTCGCCGCCCCGCAGGCCCGGGAGGCCGCGTCCTCGCTCTTCGTGGGGGTGTTCAACGGGGCCATCGCGCTGGGGGCGTTGCTCGGAGGGGTCGCGGCGGACGGGGTCGGCACCACCGCCGTGATGGGGGTGGGCGGCGTGCTTGCGGCGGGGGCGTTGGTGACCGCGGTGGTGGGGCGGGCGCCGGCTCCTGCCCGTCCGTGAGTGAGGTGGGGCCTCGGGGCAGCGGGGGAGTGGCGAGGTGCGGTCGGGCGGGGGCGGGGCGGTGGGGAGTGGGCAGGTTTCCGGGGCGGGGTCGGGCAGGTTTCCCGGGCCCGGGGCGGGCAGGTTTCCGGGTCCGGCTCGGGGAGGCCTCAGGGGCCAGCTCGGTCCGACCTCCGGGACTGGGTCGGGCAGGCCTCCGGGACTGGGTCGGGTGGGCCTCCGGGTACGTATCCGACAGGCCTCCGGGCGGATCGGCGGGGTAGCCCCATGGCCCGGGAGCCCGCCGAGCGGAGATCATTCAGGCATGACTTCCGCGACCCCCACGAGCAGCCCAGAGACAACCACGAGCGCCACGGACACGGGCACAGGCACGGGCACGGGCACGATCACCGCAGCCGCGTCCGGACGTTGGACCCTCGGCGATCTGCCGGTCAACCGCATCGGCTTCGGCACGATGCGGTTGCCGCAGACCGGCGCGGCGCTCGTGCCGGACGCCGTCCCGCGCGACCGTGAGGCCGCCATGGCCGTGCTGCGCAGGGCCGTGGATCTCGGCGTGAACCACATAGACACCGCCGCGTTCTACTTCTCCCCGCTGCGCTCCGCCAACGAGCTGATCAACAGCGCCCTCGCGCCCTACGCGGACGACCTGGTGATCACCACCAAGGTCGGTCCGGCCCGGGACGAGACGGGGGAATGGGCGGCCCACGCCCGCACCCCCGAGGCGCTGCGCGGCCAGGTCGAGGAGAACCTGCGCCAGCTCGGCCGCGACCACCTCGACGTGGTGAACCTCCGGATCGTCGGTACGGATTCGATCGCCGAGCGTTTCGGCGCTCTGGCCGAGCTGCGCGAGGCCGGCCTCATCCGCCACCTGGGTCTCTCCAACGTCACCCCCGCCCACCTCGCCGAGGCCCAGGCCATCGCCCCGGTGGTCTGCGTCCAGAACCGGTACGGGATCGGGGTGCGGCCCGAGGACGACGCGTTCGTGCGGGACTGCGGGGAGCGGGGGATCGCGTTCGTGCCGTTCTACGCGATAGCCGCGGCCGGCGGGGAGCGCGGCGCGACCGGGGCCGAGCCCGCCGAGGTGCTCGCCGTCGCGCAGGCGCACGGGGCGAGCGCGGCGCAGGTCCGGCTGGCGTGGACCCTGCACCAGGGGCCGCACGTGCTGGCCATACCCGGCACCGGCGACCTGGGCCACCTCGCCGCCAACGTCGCGGCCGGAGCCCTGCGGCTGTCCGAGGACGAGCTGAAGCTTCTGGAGGGGCTGCACCGGGGCGGGGCGGCCGTCTGACCGGGGCGGACGCGGAGACCGGGGTGGGGTGACCGGAGCGACCGAGACCGGGGCGGGGCGACTGGAGCGACCGAGACCAGTGCGCGGTGACCGGAGCCGCCGAGGCAGCGCGGGACGGCCGGAGCGACCAAGACCGGTGCGCGGTGACCGGAGCGACCGAGACCGGGGCGGGACGGCCGGAGCGGCCGAGACCGGTGCGCGGCGACCGGAGTGGCCGAGGGGGGGCCCCCCCCCGGGGGGCGGGGGGGGGGGCCCCAGCCGGCCCCGGGCCCCCGCCCCCCCCCCCCCCCGCCCCACCCGCGCCCCCCCG